>JBDTHH010000074.1:0-9082 GCA_039937055.1 Ktedonobacteraceae bacterium
GAGCTTGTACCCACGCCCGAACCTGTGCCACTGCCAGATCCTCATCCCAACCCTGGTCCCACACCGATTCTCACGCCACCGCCTGCTCCAGAGACGGTTCCTGGTCCCACACCCGAACCCGTGCCACCCCCCGCGCCTGAACCGGTCCCGGTGCCACCACCGACCGCGCCGGTGCCCATTCCCGGCCCGCTCACGCCTATACCTGTGCCGATCCCGGTTCCCTCACAACCAGTGGAACTGCCGAACAGCGAGGGCGGCATACCCACAACTCCGGCCCCTCAGGCCTACGAGCAGGAGATGCCAGCGTTCATGCCGGTACGCCTCGTCATCAGTCCACCGTCCGCGGAAGAGCCGTACGAGCACCTCGTGGAGCAAGAGGAGGTCACACTTGGTCGCGCCGGTTCCAGCGATGTGCTGCTCGATCAGGATACGCTCACCTCGCGCCATCATGCCATGCTGAAGCGCCAGGAGGGACAGTACGTGGTCTACGACCGGCGCAGCGCCAATGGCGTCTTCGTCAACGGCCAGCCGGTTCCCGAAAGCGGGTGTATGCTCGCCGACGGCGACCATATCAGCATAGGCAATTATGAGCTTATCTTCCGCATCGGCATATCTCAATTTCCAGATGCGGGAACGCCGATCCGATCGCAGGCCGCCATCCCATCATAGCTATGATCCCTACACACAGCAGCATTTACTGATCTCGGCATGAATTGCTAAAGTTGTGACACTTCTACACTCTTCAGAAAGGCTTAGAAGGTTTAGATGCTAACACCGAGATCAGTAAATAGGCTATCCAGGCCATAAGACTCTTGACTTTTTCCCCCACTCTTTACTATACTTAACAGAGCGACTATACATTACAATCATAGCAACTGTATAGTACAATCTGAAATGCTGGTAAGGATAGCACCATTGATGGCTGAACATTATGCTGACACGGGCAAAAGCAGCGGCAAAGAGCGGCTTATTCACGCGGCGCGCACGCTCCTGGAAGAGCGTTCTTTCGATGAAATGACCGTTGATGAGATCATCAAAAAAGCTGACCTTTCACGGCCGAGCTTCTACTATCACTTCGCGGGTGGCAAAGAAGAGCTACGCGCGGAACTGGTGAGCCGGGGACTGCTGCATGACAGGCCGTTGCAGGATACGCAGGCAGCCATTTTAGAAGCGGCCCTCAATACCTTTGCGCGCTCTGGGGTCTCGGCGACAACGCTGGAAGAGATCGCTACCGAGGCGGGGGTAACGCGTGGCACGCTCTGCTGGCATTTTCATAACAAGGAGGATCTGCTCTCAGCGGTTGTCAAGCACTATTGCCCGCATTCCATGCTGTATCCGGCTTTTGACAAGATTGCGCAAGATATGCAAGATGGTGTCCTGGCGGATGATGAAAGCATTTTTCGGAGGATCGCTGAGGCCTTCTACGACGCCTTTACAGCGACGACACATGGCGATCTTACGCGCCTGGCTATTTTACTGGTTTACACCCACCCGGAGCCGGCGCGCATACTCGCGGATACGATTGTCAAGGACCGCAAACGCGTCACCCAGTATGTTGAAAGAAGGCAAAACGAAGGCTACTTTCGCGACGACGTTGACCCCGGCCTGTTTGTGCAGATCATAGCGGCTTTCTTCGCTATGCGCGCCGTTGGGCGCGGGCTTAGCCTCTTTGCACAGTTGACACGCGAGGAGCTGATTAATCAACTGGTCTCTCTACTGCTGTATGGCATGGTACGACGCGAGTCCTGATCCGCGTAGGGGCGATGGCTTGCCTCGCCCGCCTGGGAAGCCCATGTTACCGTTGGCCTGCATGGGCGAGGCAGTGTCGGCGGGCAAGAGGAGCCGAAGCCATAGCCTCTACGCGGAGCGGGACATACGTGGCATCCCTCCGCTGATGCAAACAGCACCGCCACAGTGTACGAGTGGCCCTCTCACGGTACCGGATATAGACCTGTATAGTAATCATCCTGGAGGCACGGGCGCGCAAGCGGCCGACTACGGGTTATTGTTTTTCTTATTGGAAGGAGTCTCACCGCATGCAAGCTACTGTTCAAGCTGGGCAGCGGAGCGGAGGACTGAGCTACAAGTGGATTGTGGCGATGGTGGTGATCATTGGCGTGTTCATGAGCATTCTAGACCAGACCATTGTCAACATTGCCATCCCAAGGCTACAAACAGCCTTTGGCGCCGATATCCACAGCGTTCAATGGGTACTCACGGCCTACATCCTGACCCAGGGTGTGATCACGCCGACGGCAGCGTACTTTTCCGATAGATTTGGCATCAAGCGATTCTATATTATGTCGCTGGCGGCCTTCACTATCGGCTCGGCGCTCTGCGGGATAGCGTGGAGCCTCCCTGTGCTCATTCTCTTCCGCGTCCTGCAAGGGGCCGGAGGCGCGGCGCTTTTCCCGCTCTCTATCACGCTACTGTTCCGCGAATTTCCGCCGCAGGAACGTGGCACCGCCATGGGGTTCTTCGGCATCCCGGCGCTGCTGGCGCCCGCGCTCGGTCCCACACTTGGCGGCTACCTGGTGACCTACGCCGGCTGGCAGTTGATCTTTTTCATCAACGTGCCAATTGGCATCGCCGCCATCATCCTTACCACGCTGTTCCTGCGCGAGTATCGTCCTGAGAGGCGACCCCGCTTCGACTTCTTCGGCTTCTTTTTTGCCGGAGTCGGGCTGGCCTCTGTCCTCTACGCGCTCTCGGAGTCCAGCACCGCTGGCTGGGGATCAACGACCGTCCTCGGCTTCCTCTTTGGTGGCCTGATCTCGCTCGCCATCTTCGTGGTCCTCGAACTCGTGATTGCCCGGCGTGGAGGACAGCCATTACTTGACCTGCGCATCTTCTCGAACGGTGTCTTCCGGGCGGGCATTATCGCCAGCGTCTTCGTCATCTTCAGCCTTTTCGGTGGCCTGTTCATCTTTCCGATCTACCTGCAAACTCTGCGCAGTCAAAGCGCCTTCCAGGCTGGCCTGCTCCTGCTCCCGCAAGCCATCGCCTCGATGGTCAGCGTAATCATCGGCGGGCAACTGGTGGACCGCCTGGGCGTGCGAGCCATCATGATCCCAGGGCTGTTCTTACTGGGGGTCGCCAGTTGGCAACTCTCGTTCATCACGCTACATTCGTCTTTCTTGTGGATACAGGCGATGCTCATTCTGCGCGGCCTGGCTCTGGGCCTCACGATCCAGCCACTGACAGTGGCAGGCTTATCGGAGATACGCCCGCAGCAACTGGCGCAGGCCTCCTCGCTCAATACAGTGGCGCGCGCGATATCCAGTTCGCTTGGCATTGCCATCCTGGCAACCGTGATCCAAACCCAGACTCAGGTCCACTATACGCGCCTCACCGAGCAGGTCACGCCCGGCTCAGCATTCGGACAGCTCATCCTGCGTATCCAGGCCGGACTGATGGCACGCGGGCAGGACGCACAGACAGCGTATCATACCGCCATTGAGATAGTAATCCGCATGATCCAGGGTCAGGCCTTCGACCTGGCGATTCAGAATGCGTTTACGCTGCTGGTGGTGTTTGTCGCCTTTGCCATTATCGCCACCCTGTTTGTACGCCCGGCCCGACGACCGAAACACGTTCCTGAACCGGGGCCAGGCCTGGATGGTACTCATGATACCGGGGAGGCGGCACGGATGGAGGCCGTTTTCGCCGGCTAAGTCAGTATCAGCGCTCAAAGGCTAGACATTCATAGTAAATACATAGCGGTCAGAACGAGCAACGCCTCTGACCAGTTTGATAATCTTAAGGAGAATTCTTCAATGCGACGCGTGTTTTTAATCGCCATTCTTATTCCTGTTGCATTACTCGCTATTGCGGGCGGTGTCACCTACTTTGTTTACAACAACTACACATATTACCAGACCGATGACGCGCAGATCAGCGGCCAGCTTGTGAACGTGATGGCTCCGGCGGCCGGCACGCTTACAACCCTGAGCGTTGGTGTGGGCGATAGAGTCTCTTCTGGGCAGACAGTTGCTACTGTGACCACGGCGCCTACGGTGGGCGCGAACGGTCTACCGACAAAAGCTGCCACCATCGACGTGACCAGCCCAATCGACGGCACCGTTGTACAAGCTGCGGCCGTCGCCAACCAGGCTGTCGCGCCTGGCCTGCCCATCCTGCAGGTGACCGATCTCAGCCACCTCAATGTAACCGCCTATGTCGATGAGAGTGCCGTCAACAACATCCAGCGCGGGCAGCCCGTTGACATCACCGTCGACGCGTACAAAGACACCAAATTCTCAGGCCATGTCCAGCAGATCGTGCCAGCCGCGGCCGGCCAGTTCTCCTTGCTGCCGACGCAGGATAACGCCAGCGGGAACTTTACCAAGGTTGGACAGCGTATCCCCGTCGTGATCACCCTTGATGGCAGCGGGAAGTTGCTCATGCCGGGTATGAGCGTTGAGGTCAGCATCCACCTCCACTAGTCTGAAGCACGTCAGGCGGGTAGAGCTGCCGGTCCCAGACATGACGGCCAGCGCTCTACCCAATGACACAAAGGAGCTTTCGGTGAATATACTCATCTTAGGCGGGCTTATGCTTGTCGGCATAGCCGCGATTATCGGTGTGGTTCTGCTGATCGTCAACGAACCACGCACGAAAGCGGCAGCTCCCGTGCGCACCGTAGAGGCCCGTCCCAGCAAAGGACCGGCGCCACAGGCCAGTGCCGTGGAAACACCTGCTTCGGAAACACTAGCTTCGCTGAAGCAGAACTATTCTGTCGTCCCGCGCGCGGCGGCGCCGCCCAGCGATGCGCAGCAGTTTGCCCGGCTGAATGGCCAATTCCATGAACTTGCCAGCAGCCTGCGCTCACTGCACGAACAATCAAGCGAACTCGAACAGCGCCTGGGCAAGCTGGCCGACGTTTTTGAGCGTATCGAAGAGTCGCCGCAGTACCGGGTGAATATCAAGGAAGAAGATCTCTCCTCGCAGGATAACACGCCCTCGTAGAGACGCGATACATTGCGTCCGCCATAATTTATCGCGCATATGGGGTATCTTGCTTATCTATTCGCTGCAACGGATTCGCGCAATAAATTGCGACGGACGCGATAAATCGCGTCCCTACGTAAGAGGAGGCGATGCCGCCAGGGGCGCCCTTATATTTCACCCAGCCCATCATGCAAGATTTGCGCGTCGAACGGGAAGGCCAGCTCGGGCATCTCATCCGGGGCAAAGAAGGCCAGCTCGCTTACCTCTTCTGGCTGGAGGGCCAGGGCGCTTATGTCGTTGTTGAGTACGCTGGCCCGGTATGCCACGAGCACGTGTGGGCGGCCGGCTGCACTGTACAGGCCAATCAAGCCGTCGAGCCTCACATCCAGGTTTGTCTCTTCCTTGACCTCGCGTAACGCGGCCGCCTCTACCTGCTCGCCCCGATCCACGTAGCCGCCGAAGAAGCTCCACTGGCCCATACCTGGCTCGATGTTGCGCCTGCCAAGCAAGATCCGGCCATTGTGCTGCACCACCACCACGGTTACCAGCTTGGGTTCCAGGAACAGGATAAACCCGCAGGCCGGACACACGGAGTGCATGACCTGACCAACCTGCTTTTCAACGAGAGACGCGGCGCAAGAAGGGCAATATCGATAGGTGGCTTCAGCCATGCTCATCTCCTCCTGATAATACGGTCCCTACGCGGACACGCTCACCCTCTTAATAAATCAGCGATCGACCAGCGCGCGCGTCAGCGTCACCACGGTGACAAACATACGATAGAGATCGAGCAGGTTGTCGTTGGCAAGCTTGACGCTGCGTGGGCCTGCACGCTCAACGCCGCGCACCCACAGCGCCATCTCCGCCATGTCGGCGACGAGGAAGGTGACCTCCAGGGACACAGGTGACACGAACTGCGGAGGCTGCATCCCATTGAGGTTGCGCACGGCCCGTGTGGCGCCTTCGCGCAACATATCACGCGCGACCTCCGGGTGGATGTGTGCCGCCGCGAAACGTCCCAGGGAGTGCTTGACCACGACCTTCTCGGCATCCGGCGCGAAGCTCTGTACCTCGCGCGCGGTCGCCTCGTCTCCGCTCACAAAGATAAGTGGCACCCCGTAGTGAGCCGCCACCAGCGCGTTGATGCCGGACTCGCCCACGATCTCGCCGTTGATGCGCACCTCCCAGATGGCGCCCGGATTGTACGTGTGCGAGAGGATCGCGTGCTCCGCGCCAATGGAGCCGTGATAGCTGACGAAACACGCGCCATCGAAGCTGCCATCCAGACCCTCCATCATATACAGCGGCTTGTGCCTGCCGGTAATCAAGGTCGCGTGTCCATCCAGATCCTGCGGGTGCAGATTGCGCATGGCATGATGGGCGTCGTTCACCACAAACTCGGTGGCCCCGGCAGCGAGCGCTCCGGCGATGACTGCATTGACTTCGGCGGTGAGCAGCAGCCGCCCCTGTTCGTATTCGGGATTGCCCTCGATGATCTGCTCCCACGCGACGATCCCGCTGGTACCCTCAAAATCGGTGGAGAGGAAAAGTTTCATAGATTACAAACCCTCCTGATAGTATATTCCAAGCGCCGTCACACGGACGCAGGTCTTGCCCCATACGCGTTAACGTACGCTGAAAAGGATACCCATTCCGCGTACACGTAGGGGAGACGGCTTGCCTCACCCGTAGCGCGTGGCTTGCCTCGCCGTCCTGAAACCCCAGGGACGGCGAGGCACGCCACGCGCTACGGGCGGCCGAAGCGGCGCCCTTACGCATCCGGGTTATTCAATCCAGGCGTTGCCTGGTCCGCCGGCGGCGCGGCATACGTCGATGCTGGCCTCACGGTTTGTTTGCTCTGGATAGCGTTGCTGCACGGCCTGGCGCAGCGGCTCGACGGCATCAGTGCGCACAAGGTTAATGGTGCAGCCGCCGAAGCCGCCGCCCATCATACGCGCGCCCAGCACGCCGGGAACCTGGCGCGCGATCTCCACCAGGGTATCCAGTTCGAGGGAGCTTACCTCGTAGTCGTCGCGCAGGCCGGCATGCGACTGCCAGAGGTACGGGCCGACCGCCTCGACCTCGCCCCTCTCCAACAGTTCGACGACGCGCAGGACGCGCTGATCTTCGGCGATGACGTAGCCGGCGCGACGACGCAGGAGATCAGGGAGCTGCCCACCGTAGCGCTCGAACTGTTCCGGAGTGACATCGCGCAGGGCGCTGATGTGATGCGCCGCCTCGCTGCCAGGCTCGGCGCGCGCGATGAACTCGCGCAGCAGGCGCGTGGCTTCCTCGCACTGCTGCCGCCGCTCGTTGTACGCGGAGGTGGCCAGGTCGCGGCGCACACCTGTATCGATGACCACCAGGCTCAGCTCCGGCGCATCGAAGGGCAGATAACGATAGGCCAGCGAGCGACAATCAAGCAACACAGCATGTCCGGGGCGACCCAGGCACGAGGCCGCCTGATCCAGAATGCCGCAACGCACGCCCGACGCGATCTGCTCGGCCTGCTGGCAGACGCGAGCCACCTCCATAGGCGTCAGAGTGGCTCCCTGTGTACCGATGGTAAAGTATTCGGCAGAGAAGAGCGCGCTCGCCTGCGCCGTCGCCACCTCCAGCGCAGCCGACGAACTCATGCCGCCACCCAGAGGCACATCGCCACTCAGCACCGCGTCGAAACCAGCGAGCACTACGCCCGCGCGCTTCAGTTCGGTCACCACACCAAGCACATAGCGCGCCCAGCCGGGCAAAGCATCGCGCTGCATCTTAAACGTGGCGGGCAGGCCAGTAAGCGAAAAGTAGGCATATTCCATGAATTGCTCCGACCAGAGCCGCACCATGCCGTCTCCCCGCGCCCGCCCAACGAATACTGCCACGCGATCCACCGCCAGCGGCAAGACAAAGCCATCGTTATAATCGGTATGCTCGCCGATCAGGTTCACGCGTCCCGGCGCCCAGGCGGCCCCCAACGGCCCGCTATATGGCACTTCATCTTTAAAGGCTATAGGAAATCTGGCTACTGCCGCGCGCGCGGGTGCGGGCAGTTTAGTATTATTTGGCATGCTGTACCCTCGCAATGGCTTCACGTAGCTCTCCGGCCTTCTGAGCCGGGGAGGAATCATTGGTCCACAGTCCCCAGAGAGACTCGGAGGAGGCGGCGTATTTGAGTTTGCCGGGCGCGCGGCCCATGGCCTGGATCTCTACATGCAGGTGGAAACGCTCATCGGCAAGCTGGTGCAGACCCAGCAGATAGGGCATCGGCGCCATGGCCCCATCGAATAGCGCGTTGTAGCCATGCGTGACTCGCAGCAATACTTCGGCCAGGTCGCGCAACTCGTCATCCCGCGTGCCTGCCAGGTTCGCGCCATGCCGGATGGGGTAGAGATGCACCTCGTAGGGATAGCGCGCGTACGGCGGCACGAAGGCCTGCCAGGTCTCGTTTTCAGCGACGACGTAATCGCTGCCAGCCAGTTGTGCTTGCACGCGACAGAAGGGGCAACCACGACCGGCGGCAGCATCCTGCACTACCGTCTCAAGCTCGCGCTCCAGGGTTGGCGGGATGACCGAGACCCCGTAGGCCTGGCCATGCGGATGATACTGCGTCTGACCAATGGCGGCGCCGCTGTTCTCGAAGATCATCACGGCGGGGTAACGCGCAGACAGGTCGCGATAGAGGTCACGCCACAGGTGAGTGACGGCGCTGACCTCAGCCACCGAGAGCTGGGTGAAGGAGCGCTGGTGATCACGATGGTAGATGACCACATAGGCCTCACCCACCGGCGGCCGAAACGGGGGAAAGTCGTTTGGATGCAGCCACACCTGAGCATTATCAGGAACGCGCCCCTCGGCAATATCCGCGCAGAAGGGACATTCCGCCACCCCCTCACGCCGGTTCATCCGCTGGGGGGCGTTCACAAGATACTGGCGGAGAATAGGATTCCAGACCAGGTCGGTCGTTGACTGCTGCATAACTCATTCCTAACGATAATTACACATAACACACAAAAGCATTAGCAAGGTGCCTTTATCTTCGTAGGGACTCGATTTATCGCGTTCGGCGCAATTTATTGCGCGAGTAGGAATTTATGCATCTATCCTTAATAACGGATTCGCGCAATAAATTGCGCCGGAC
>JBDTHH010000075.1:0-7234 GCA_039937055.1 Ktedonobacteraceae bacterium
CTTCTGCGGGTCGATCTTCGCCTGCCTGGCGAAGATGACCAGCGCGATGACGACGACTACCAGAGGCAACAGCGTGCGCCAGTTCAAGATGCGTTTCCTGAGCGATAACTGCGCCCGCGTGATCTCCCCTGTGGGAGTGCTTACAGCGGCGGCGTCTTGCGGTGGCAGCACACTGGCCTTTTTCTCCACTGTCGTTTCGGCCGGGTAACCATCCTCTGGAGATGGGTTGCTATCCTGCACATCCTTTATGGTCACAGCCCTCCACTGCTAGAGCTAGCAGGCGCCACGTCCTTGAGCCGGATAATCACGGCCAGGAGTAACGCCATTAAGCTTGTCATACTATGGACATAGAGATTATCCACCATATTGTGCGCGCTTATGCTGATGAACGCTGCAATGATGCCTATCGCCAGGGCCCGGTCGTTTGTGAACTGGCCAAGAGTCTCGGCTATTCCGGACTGAGGGTAGCTCATATTGAACAGATTGAGCATAACCCACAATCTATTCAATATGCCAGCCGGGGGAGTTTGCAAGCTAGTCTTTACTGCCGCGCGCGCCTGGTTATATTTCTTGCTAATCATAGAGTATGCGCGCGCTCCTGCGATAAAGAGTGCTAGCAGGAAGAAGAGGTAGATGAGCAAGCCGATAATACCCATCTCGGCGGCAATGTTGATGTAGTAGTTATGGGCATGGCCCAATGGGGTGATGAAGATAGTCATATAGTAGTGCGGGTAGGCATCCTGGTAGTTGCCAATGCCAACACCGGTCCAGGGGTGGGCCAGGAACATACGGATACCGGCAATCCAGTGCGCGACGCGCTCGGCGGTCGCGTAATTTTGTGGGGTAGGCTCGCCCAGGTTCAGATTTGTGACGCCGACGAAGTCCAGAATCGGCGAGAAGATTTTAATGGGGATCACATTCGCCAGAAGCAGGCCATTGGCGAAGAGCAGGCCGATGATGCCCAGCATGCCGGCGAACAGCACAGGCTTGAAGGCCCGCATATACGTCGCGCCCATGATCAGGATAAAAATCGCCGCTATGCTCATAGCGAGCCAGCCGCCTTTTGATTGAGTCAGGTACTCGGCCCCGGCGAGTGGAAGCAGCGCCGCGCCCGCCAGGAAGCGCGTCTTCCAATTGCGTCCGAGCAGCGTCAAGGCCAGCGCGATGCTCAGGATAATGTTGATATAGCCCGCGAATGGGTTGGGCTGGCCAAAGGTGCCAGAGACGCGCAGGCTGTTAGCGCGAATAAATGACAGGGGACCGATATTGAGGTATTCCTGCGCATAGCTAAACATCGCCTGGGAAACCGCTCCCAGCAAAAGCATGGCGACGATGATCCACACTTGGCGGCGCGTGCGGATATACTGCGTTCCCAGCAGGACGATCACCAGAAATTCGAGCCATTTGACGATCTCTTTCAGGCTATCGCTGAGGCTCGTCGCAACGAATACAGAAAGGACCATCGTGAAGAGGAGCAGCAGTATCGCCAGCACAAGATACCAGGGCACGCTCTGGCGGCCGCGGTCACGCGGGCCTGGAATGGTCACCATGGCATACCCGGCGGCGGGCAAGACGAAACTCATGAGCCAGGCGGCGGCGAGCAGACCAACGAGAATATCTGCGCTATTCACATTCGCGGACCCTATGCTAATGCTATCTATAGATCCCCAGGGAACAGCGAGTGGGAGGAGATAGAGCGCTGTGCGCGGCCGCAGCATGGTCCATATGGTCACTATCAGGTACAGTGGCAGGCGGATATTCCACGGTTGAGGCTGTGAAGGAAGCGCAATCAAGAGGCCAAACGCCACGATTGCGCCGGTCACGCCCACCACGTTCGCCAACGTGATATGGGAACGCAGCGGCCCTAGAAAATCTGAGTCGCTGCGCCTATGTTCTGGCCTGTGTACACTAAGGCTTCTCATGCTACTACACTAATCTCTCGCAGGCAGCTTCAAAGGACTCACACGGGAAACTCCTATGAGATAGGAGACAGATAGCTGCTTTGATTGCTGAACCATTCTATGGTACGCTGTAGACCATCTTCCATGCCTACATGTAGTTCCCAACCAAGAGCTTGCCGGGCTTTAGCGATATCCGGGCGGCGCCGCTCCGGGTCATCGATGCGGCTGGATTCAAAGCGCAGGCCGGACGAAGCATTGCAGAGTCGGATGATCGTCTGCGCAAATTCAAGCACAGTGTGCTCTTCCGGGTTGCCAAGGTTAAATACCTCACCGGTGGTATGCGGCTTGAACATCGCGCGCATCAGACCATCGACCAGGTCGCTGACATAGCAGATGCTGCGTGTCTTGCTGCCATCGCCGTAAATAGTCAGTGGCTCATTGCGCAGCGCCTGGGTAATAAAGTTGGGGATCATGCGCCCGTCGTTTTGCTGGCTATGTGGGCCGTAGGTATTGAAGATACGCACAATGCGCACATTCGCCTGGTACTGCCGGTAATATTCCATCGTCAACGTCTCGCCAAGACGCTTGCTTTCATCGTAGCAGGCGCGTGGCCCAATGGGGTTGACATTGCCCCAGTAGTCCTCACGTTGTGGATGCACCAGGGGGTCTCCATAGATCTCTGATGTCGAGGAGACCAGAAACATGGCCTTCTGCTGGCGAGCCTGCTCCAGCATCCGGTGTGTACCCTGGCTATTGACCAGGATGGTCTCAAGGGGATGCTCCATGTAGCCAATAGGACTGGCGGGGCTTGCCATATGAAAAATGGCCTCCGCCTGGAAGCTAAAGGGCTGTGTGACATCATGGTGCAGGAACGTAAAATGCGGATGAGGGCGCAAAGAAGCGATATTGTCTTCGGAGCCGGTAAGCAAGTTATCTACACAGAGAACGCTGTGCTCTTCATCTAATAGTCGCTTACAGAGATGGGAGCCGATAAAACCTGCTCCGCCGGTAACAACAACTTTCAAAGATCTGGACCTCCAAGACTTGAAGAAGATAAGCTATGTTATTTGCAGGATACCATACTAACCATAGCAAAGAAAGGGCGTTCAATGGAAGGGACCCATTCGGGCCATGCGTCTCCTTATCTCATGCCAGGCTATGCCCCTTTTGCTGGTCGTCGGATATGTTGGTCTCTCATCTTGCTACGCGACGCCCTTTTTATACGTTCTATTCAAGAGACGACCTGGCAAGGTGAAGGTAACAATTTTAAGGAATCGGTTCATGCTATAGGCCAGATGTTGTGCATTGCTGCACCTGGCAGCAGAAGGAGCTATTATGGCGCTTATTCTTTCGCGCGCTGACATCCAGCGCTGCCTGGATATGCCGGAAGCCATCGAGGTCATGCGCGTGGCCTTTCGCGCGCTGCACACAGGTCTCGCGCAGACCCCCCAACGTGTGCATGTCGCTCTCCCAGAGCAGGGTGCGGTGCTCTCTATGCCCGCGTTATTAGAGACGCCTGAGTACCATGCTTTTGGCCTTAAAGTCATCACCGTGGCTCCCCAGAATCCTCCCCAGGGCCTGCCGTTGAGCTTCGCGACGGTGTTGCTATTGGATGCAACAACGGGCCGCACGCTGGCTATCCTGGAGGGTGGCTGGCTCACAGCCATGCGCACAGGCGCGATATCTGGTCTGGCCACTGGTTTGCTGGCGCGTGATGATGCAGATGTGCTGGCCCTCTTTGGTGCTGGCGCCCAGGCAGTCACGCAGGTGCTGGCTATCGATACGGTGTGTCCTCTACGTGAAGTGCGCGTGGTCAATCGCAGCGACGAGCATTTTGAGCGCCTGGAAACTGGCCTGCATGCGCTGCTCGATCCGGCCTGCCCGCTCATCCGGCGCGTCGCGTCACCCGCCGAAGCACTCTCCGGCGCCCTGCTGGTGGCCTGCGCTACCACGTCGAGCACACCGCTCTTTCAGTGGGATATGCTCGCTCAGGGCGCGCATATCAACGCAATCGGAGCTTTTACGCTATCCATGTGCGAAGTGGACATTGAGACGCTGGCCCATGTCCGTATCGTCGTTGACCAGCGGGAAGCGGCCCTGGCTGAGGCTGGCGACGTGGTGCAGGCGCTGCGTGCCGGGCGCATCAGTGGGCCAGATACCTGGCTTGAACTGGGCGAGATCGTCACAGGCGGGCAGGCAGGTCGCCGCACTTCAGAAGAGGTGACCTGCTTCAAGTCAGTTGGTGTCGCCGTCCAGGATGTAGCGGTGGCGCTGCATGTCTACAGGCGCGCTCGCTCGCTGGGTATCGGCACCGAAGTGGAGGTGTGATTAGTGCGCTGGCGGCGTTTCCAGCGGCGATACAGAAGCTCATCGCCCCAATTGAGGAAGCCGCAGGTCGTGAAGCCGTGAACGATTACCACGGCGAGCAGCGAGCGCGGCTCAGGCTGCGCCAGGTAGAGCGAGCTGAAGACCAGTCCCGCCAGGCCCACGCCACCGACACTGCGCCAGTTCCACTTGCCCAGACGGTGGTACAGCGTATAGGTTGCTGTGCTCACCAGCCAGCCCCAGCCGAGCCACCCTGTCCACTGCGCCACCGCGGTGAGCAGGAACCCTCGGAAGAATAGCTCTTCGATGGGGCCATTGAGTACCAGGTAATAGAGACTCTGGAGCAGGTGATCGCTCCTGGTGGGCCAGCGAAACCAGGGGCCTACGAAGAGCATGCGGTAGAGGGCGGCAAAAAGTGCCATACCGCTGCCGATGCCGACCCCAAGGAGCAACTGCTGTGGCACATCGTGCAGCGTCAATCCCAACGCCGTGAGCGGCAGGTGCCGGATTACAATGTAGATGAACGGGATCGCTCCCATCGGGATGAGGCGCATAAATATATCGGGCCACAGCCAGCGCCAGCTATCGGCGACGGTGGAGCGTACCACGCTTTGAGAGTGTGTGGAGGACACGTATTTACCTCTTCGACCTATTCTTCCAACTGTGCCAGTTGTTCCTGGCCTTCCTCTACCTCGGCGCGCGAGAAATTCCCGGCGACCAGGTCCGCATCGCTTTTTTGTTGCAGGCGTGCATAGAATGCCTGGCCCTGCGCGAATAGCTCTGCGTTCGCTGGCTCTGTCTCGACAAGCTCGAAAAGGAGATCCTCGGCCCTGGCATAGCGGCCGGTCTTCTCGTAATACTGCATGACCTGGCGTTTCGTCTTGACCGGTAACTCATAGGCGTCGAGTCGAGTGAGGATCTCCTCCGTCTCTACGAAGTAGGGCGATTCCTTGATGGTGTTGCTGTCCTCCTCGCGTAGCATCACCTCCAGGAACAGGAAGAGCGATTTCAGGTAGCGGGGATAGCTCTCGTTCTCCTTTTCCAGGTCTTCGTAGGTATCGCCCTCCGCCTTGAGCAGCAGCGCGATCCACAGGCACTTCTCAACATTCAGCGTGCCTAGCGAGGTGACAAGGGCCAGCAACATGTCTTCTGAGGCCGAGTTAATCTGGGAGGAACCTAAGCCCAGCGACTGCCTGAATAGATCATCGATAAAGATCAGCGCGTCCTGGTGGCGATTGGCCTCGCGCAGGAAGATGATCCTGGCTACGGCCCTGGTGAATTGCTCAATCATCCTCAGGAGATAATCTCTGTTTATCATGGCTCTTCCCTTTTGATACGGTTCTGACCTGTTTCCTATGCCAGATGGGAACATGTGTCGGGTGGGAACATGGCCCCCGCAAGGGAGGCCACTACACATAGTCTGTGCGCCGTCGCGCGATGCCTCTATGATGCCATCCGCTCAATGGCCTGTTCGATACGGGTCATAGTGCGCTCGCGGCCGAGAACCTCCATCGTCTGGAAGAGCGGGGGAGCGATGGTACGCCCGCTGATGGCGACGCGCAGGGCACCAAAGAGCTGCGCGGGCTTGAGGCTCAGCTCGGTTGCGAGTTCGCGCATCGGGGTCTCCATGTCGCTATGCTCCCATGTCTCCAGGCTGGCAAGCAGATCACGGGCGCGTATCAGGGCCGCCCGTGTGCCTGTGATCTCCATCCCCTTCTGCATGAGCGTTGCCGTGTCGTACTCCAGCGTGCCGGTGTAGAAGAATGTTACCACGTTGGCTGCCTCGCCCAGCGTCTTCAGTCGTTCATGTTCCAGGTGGAGCACGCGCGCGGTGTATTCGGGGTCAAGCGGGCGCTGGATGCTATCGGGGAGACCGCCCTCGGCCTGCGGGCGCTCCAGGTAGGGAAGCGTGCGCCGCGTTAGCTCGTCCAGCGACAACTGGCGAATATACACCCCGTTCATCCAGGTCAGCTTCTCGGCATCGTAAATGCCGCCCGCGATGCCGACACGGTCCAGGTCGAAGGCCTGGATCAGCCCCTCGCGCGTGAAGAGTTCGGTCTTGTCGTCGTATGACCAGCCGATCAGCGCAAGGAAGTTAAAGACCGCCTCCGGCAGAAAACCCTGCTGCTTGAGTTCGAGCCACGATGGCGCGTTATGGCGCTTGCTGAGCTTCTTCTTGTCTTTGCCCAGCACGCTTGGCACGTGGTAGTACAGCGGCGGCTGCCAGCCCAGAGCCTTATAGATCTGCACATGGCGCGGCGCGCTGGCGATCCACTCCTCGCCCCGCAGCACATGGGTGATCTTCATCAGGTAGTCGTCAACGAGATGCGCCAGGTGGTAGGTTGGCAGACCATCCGTCTTCAAGATCACGACATCATCGATATCGCTATTCTTGAATGTGATATCGCCATGAAGCTCATCATGCACAACTGTGTCGCCCTCAAGAGGCATGGCAAAGCGTACCACCCATGTCCGTCCGGCAGCCTCGTTGGCCGCGCGCTCCTCTGCGCTGAGGAAGCGGCAGCGACGGTCGTAGCGCGGCGGCAGCTTCTGCGCTTCCTGGCCCTTGCGCATCTCGTCAAGGCGCTGCGGTGTGCAGTAGCAGCGGTAGGCGTGGCCAGAGGCGATCAGTTGATGCGCGTACTGCTGGTAGAGGGCCTTGCGCTGCGTCTGGTAATAGGGACCGTAGAAGCCCCCGACGACTGGCCCCTCGTCAACATCCATGCCAAGCCACTGCAAACCTTCAATGAGATAATCAACCGCGCCCTCAACGGTGCGAGCCGTATCAGTATCTTCGATGCGCAGCACAAACGCGCCCCCGGTATGGCGCGCATACAGCCAGCTAAAAAGCGCTGTCCGGTAGCCTCCAATGTGCTGGAAGCCGGTAGGGCTGGGAGCGAAACGCAGCCGCGGCCGGCTCGCAAGCGCGTCAGTCGGCTGCTCCTGTGTATGATGATCAAGCTGTGTCATGATATAAGTCTGCTCCTCTATGTCTTAGGGACAGGTAC
>JBDTHH010000076.1:0-7188 GCA_039937055.1 Ktedonobacteraceae bacterium
GGTTGACCTCGGTGAGGGCGCTGCTGCCGGCTGTGAAGGCCCACTCGCACCACAGGCGGCAAGGATGAGTAACAGGAGGATCAATGGTATTAGATGAGTACGTTTCATAGAGGATATCTCCTTTCCAACTGCTGGCACTGAGCTGTGTGACCAGGCTTGCTATGTTGTTCCCCACAGGCGCACTGTTTCGTCCTTGCTCGCGGACGCGATCAATCGCCCATCGGGCGACCATGCCAGATCCCATACCCGGTCTGTATGACCCTGCCATGTGTGGATGCCTGTTCCGGTACCAGCGTCCCAGATCTGTATCAAACCCGTCTGATAGCCTCCCGCCAGCAGGCGGCCATCGGGAGACCAGGCAAGTGGATAGACCCAGCCGTTGTTGCCGCTGATGGTGAGCGTTGTGCGATTGCTGAACGTCGCTGGCTCCCAGAGCTGCACGGTACCCTTATCGCTTGATGAGGCAAATGTCCGTCCATCGGGTCTCCATTGAACATCGTTAGGCAAATCGTCAGCATGCAGAGTCCGTGACAACCCACCACTCTCGGTCTTCCAGACATGGAGTATGCCATCATACTGTGGTGATATGATCCACTTGCCATCGGGTGACCAGGCAATGCCCCACACCGCCTTCGTGCGCAGGTCCGTCGCTTGCTGACCCAGGAGGGCATGGCCTGTGTTTGTGGCGGCATCCCAGATCTCGACGGCGCCATTGCCGTATCCAGCCACCAGGCGCCGGCTATCTGGAGACCAGGCGACGCTCAGGACCGTATTGCTGGCAAAGGGTCCCCGCAACACGGCTTGGGGGATATCCCGTTGCCCGTCCCAGAGCCGCACTGTGCCATCGTCGCTCGCGCTCGCCAGCAGGCGACCATCAGGTGACCAACGAATGCGATTCACGCGATCACTATGTCCCTGAAGAGTTCGTAGTTGCTTGAGTGTGGCCACATCCCACACCTGGATCGCGTTCTCGGCACTTCCAATCGCCAGGACGCTGCCAGTTGGAGACCAGGCCACAGCCACACTCTCTGGAGTCAGCGTGGTTAGCGACTTGATATGTCCGGCATTCCCGACATGGATAGGTTGGAGGGCGCCGCGCTGGAGCGCCGGCACAGTGGGAGTGCTCGCGTGCTGGCCCGTGTTGGCAGGCACCTGCGAGGCAGGAGCGCATCCGGCGGCCAGCAGCCCGGAAGCGATGAACGCGAGACATTGGCGTCTGGAGAGATTTGGCCTTGGAGGCATTTGTTCGCTACTCAGTGTATGCTTATTCATAGAAGATCCTCTCCTTTGCGTCCCAGGGCCTGCTCAAGTTGCTCTACCATCCACCGGCACCAGGAGAGATACTCCCGTTCGTAGGCCACTCCCATCCGCACTGTCGCGTAATCCCCAAACCGTGGATCACCGGGAGCAGGTATGCCCGCACTTCGCTGTTCGATCTCGGCCTGGATCTGTTCAAAAAGCGTCAGGTGCTCGGCATGGGCCTGCTCTTGATCCCGGTACAGGGTCAGAGCGGCGCGAGGGTCGGCGAGCCAGATGGCATAGGTCTTGAGTAAGAGTTCATTGCGCTCCGGTGCCGGTTGGGGAGGTCGTGTCAGCCACTGCTTGAGAGTGCCGCGCCCGACCTCAGTAATGGTATACAGTTTCTTCTGCGGACGGTCTTCCTGCACGATCACTTGGTGCTGAACGTATGCCAGTTCCTCCAGGCGAGCCAGTTCAGGATAGATCTGGCTGTGCTGGGCCTGCCAGAAAAAGCCCAGCGGTTTTTTCATCCGCTGTGCCACATCATAGCCGCAGAGCGGCTCGCGTGCCAGCAGGGTTAAAATGGCATAGCCAAGTGTGGAGATAGTCATGCGATTATGCTCACCTTTATACTATTGCCTGTACCTATGTCTGATATTACATACGACAATTTTGTCATAGAACTCACACGGGCAAAGGATAGCCAGGATGATTTGGGAAGCGTGGTATGGAAGTAATCGCGTCGCCGCGCCTTGAGCGAGGCGCGTTGAAGCTGGTTGACATTGCCACTTCCACCATGGCGAACATTGCACCCGCTATGAGTTTCTATTTTAGCTTTGGGTGCTTGTTTCAGTGGTTGCGCTGATCACTCACGCGGGCCATCTCTCCCTGGCTCCCTTCAATCCCGCGAATATCTCGGGTGGACTGACAGGTTTTGGACTTGGCTTTCCGGTGGCAGTTTATCTGTTCGTCGGCTGGGAAAACTCCGCGGCGCTTGCCGAAGAGACCGATGATCCGCGTCGCAATGTTCCCAAAGCTATCTACGCGAGTATTCTGCTGATGGGCCTCTCCTACCTGCTGTTTTCCTACTCCACCATCGTGGCCTTTGACTACAATGTCAGCGCCCTCTCAGCAGCGGAAGTCCCCTTCATTACTGCTGCGCAGAAGATCTTCGGCATTCTGGTGCTGTTCGCGTATATTGCCGGGTTCACATCGATCTTAAGCTCTCTGATTGCCGGCTCGAATTCGCGGTCTCGCCTGATCTTTAACGCGGCTCGCGAGGGCCTTTTGCCGGGTGGCCTGGCAAGGCTTGACCCCAGGAGGCATACTCCCTGGGTGAGTTTCCTGGTCTTTTTCGGGATTGGCCTGGGCATTGTGTACATCTTAACCTCTTCCCCTGGACCGCCCTGGCCATCATTGTCGTCGGACTGATCTACGCCATCATCCTCAGCCGCAGAGATCCGACCCTGGGAGATCGTGTGGGATCGATTGTGGCAGATCGAGAGTAGGTAAACTGCCCTGGCTATCGCTTGTGGTGAAGGTATATGAACAATGGGGGAGTCGCAAGACTCCCCTCCCATGGCTGTAGTGACGTGTTTGTTATGGAATCGCATTTAGAAGAATAATAACACTTGCAAGAATGCAAGAGCCAATGACAAAAAAAGCTATCCCATTTTCCATTGCTGCTCTGTTAAATTTGCTGCCAAGATGTTTGCGAGCAATAAAAAAGAGCAGACCCCAGAAAAGAAGCGCTATCCCTTCGAGTACACTTCCTGCTATGAGTTGCCCCCGATATAATGCGAGACCCCCGAATCCTGCGCAATAGAATGCAGATGCTGCAAGGCAGGAGCGAAGCATAGTGAATAACGTTCTCAAATTGTTTCCTGGTTGCTCTCTTCTTCCAGGGAAATGCCTTCTAACTCTATGTCTATGTAAGCATCGCGGAGAAGGAACTGGACGCCGAGGCTCGGCAACGTAACTGTTTCATGTGACTTATAGATATCGTAGATCCATCTCCCGTTCTCTTTGCGGTACATCTCCATTTTTAAAGATTTGGTGTTGACAAGGATATATTCTTCCATAGTCGGAAGGGCGAGATAGTTTTGGAGCTTCCACGTTCTGTCCGAGATCTCGGTGCTTGGAGAGAGCACTTCAAAAATTACGCGTGGAGATTGGAGAAGATCACCTTTCCCTCTATCGCGTGGATCGCACGTGACAGTAATATCGGGATGAACGTAGCGTTTTTGAGAAATCTGCACTTTTATATCAGAATTGTAAACACAGCACGGTTTTCCGCGAAGGAGGTCCCGAAGAATACTGTAAATGTTGCCACTCATAGTGCTGTGGTCGAACGTTCCCCCAGCCAGCATGTACACCTGACCATCGATGTACTCATAGCGGTTCTCGGTATCGGCTTCTTCGAGATGAAAGTATTCCTCAACAGTCATCGTTTGCGGATATTCCAGGGCCATGCGTTGTTCTCCTCTAGAGGAAGTACATTACAATCTCCGGGCGTTGATTTGATTATATCACAGAGTTGCTCGGCTATAATTTCAACTCTTGCAACAGGTGCTCCCCCGGTTTCCTTGCCTGCATGTCATCATTGATGTGCTGTGTCATGAAAGCCTGCCTTACTCCATACAAACGTCTTCAGGAAGCCCTGGACGCGCTCTCAGATTGCGCCACCGCAACATGGCGGGAAGTGATGATGATACCAATACTATCAACCAGCAGGGCCGCGACCGCCAGGACAGCAAACACTGGCACCTCTGGCAGGGCTATCCCAAAGAGAGCATCCAGTGAGTAGCTGCCGGGTCCGATCAGCCCGATAGTGAGGCTGGCAATTGCCAGCATCAAGGGATATTCATAGCCGCCTTTTTGCCCAAAGAAGCCGTTTTTCCAGTGCGTCCTGGCCGCCATGACCATCGCACCCAAAATGCCTGCCGCACCCAGTGGCGTCAAGAAGCCCAACGCCAGGGAGAGGCCACCGCCGAGCTCGCCCACAATAGCCAGGCTAGCCCAGAACCACCCTGGTTTGAAGCCCTGCTTCTCCAATCCCTGGCGCAGCCGGACGGGACCAGGGCCACCGAACCAACCAAAGAGCTTCTGCGCGCCATGTCCCGCTAACGTCAAGCCGATGACGACGCGGAAAATCAGGAGCGCTATATTCATTGTAAGTGTGATATTATTTCTCCCTCTCACTTTCCTTACGAAACTAATGGTATAACGGAAACTTGGATCTGTCAAGAGTGTTGCTTTCTAGGGAAAAAGATGGTATAGTTGTTCTTATGAAAGTATCCGAGGCAAATCATCCCATACACCTGCAAGGAAGCTGTGCAGCGACGCCACTGGGACGGGCCATTCATCTCCTGGGGGATACCTGGGTGTTGCTGATCGTCATGAATCTTTTACGGGGTCCCATGCGCTTTAACGCTTTGCGGGCGATACTGGGGCATATCAGTTCCAAGACGCTTTCCAGCCGGCTCAAGCTGCTGGAAGAACTGGATTTTGTGCAGCGGCAGGCCTTCCTGGAAATCCCGCCACGGGTCGAGTACCACCTCACCGAAAAAGGCCGGGAACTGGGAGACGTTATTGCAGCGCTTGAGCAGTTCGGCAACAAGCATCTCTCCAATCCGGTCGTATCGGCAACCTGCGCTGATTGTGCATCTGCCGCAGAGGCAAGTACTGCTGTCGAGGATGTTGAGGAGCAAGAGGCATGCACAAGAACTGACAAGCATTCAGTCGCGTGACATTGGTGGGGCAGCGAACAAGAGGATCTGCCGTTCTTTCTATATACTGGGCAGTCAAGCATTGAAGTGTTTCCTCAATCTGTTTTTTCATCGCTCATGCCTGCCCCTTCTCTACCTCTGCGGATATTGACTTCTTGCAATAGTTGCTTTGCTTCTCTCTCTTTATAGATACCTAAAAGGTCAGCGAGAGCCTCCAGGACAGCGTTTGAGGGATACTCAAGGAGAAAAAGGAAATCTGAAGCCTGACCAGCCTTCCGGTAGTATAATGAAGAGAGCAAATCTATAATTTCACTATCGTTCTCTTCGCGATCCTGGCATCCCTCCACCCGGGCGTTCAATTGATGCAAATTGGCGATGATCTCATGATAGGAGAGAGAAATGCGCTGTCTTCAATAGTGGTACTGCGAACAACTACAATTTTGCCATCTCTCAATCAATGTGTAAAAACTTGTCCTTTGAGACGAGTTCTTGTACAATAGAGTCAAGAACAGGCGGCAGAGAGAAATAAACTATGTTTTCACGGAATCATTTTATAGAAAAAGACTATACTGGTTTCTGGGGGATGAGAGGGAAGCTTGAGCATATCGAGATGCTCTCCTTGAGAGGCACTATATTGTCTTAATGAGGATGGGACTTGCTAGCTCTCTGACAACGTTTCATTCAAGAACAAGTGTCTATTGTAAAGGAACAAAATAGTGCCTCTCGGGATTACTCTTACTCTCTTCTTTTTAAGCCTCATTTTGAGCATCATATCTAGCCTTGTTCTGGCGCGTGATCTGGACAAGCTTAGCGCAAGATTTCACTTTTCAGAAGGGATAGTAGGAATCGTGGCCGCACTAGGAGCAGACACGCCTGAAATTGCCGCTGCGGTCACTGCGTTGATTGCAGGTCAGCATGATCTTGGTCTGGGAGTGGTACTCGGCTCGAATATTTTCAATCTCGCCGCTCTGCTGGGACTAAGTGCTGTCATTGCAGGTGAGGTACGTGTGAAACGTACAGGTCTTCTATTTAATGGTGGCGTGGCCCTTCTTGTAACTGTCGTTGTAGCAGCTTTACTCTTTGGCTTCATTTCACCACTCATAAGTGGAATACTACTCGGAGTTCTTTTTATTCCATATGTAGTTCTCTTAGCCCTGCATCCATTGCGGGTGAAGCAACTGGCTCTTCCAAACTCGATAAAGAGGTCTCTGAGTGACATGCTTACAAGCGTATCCCAGGATGCGAGGAAGGACCAAACAGCCCCAAAAGCTTCCCTGAATGATCTACTCGCGGTGGTACCAACACTAGTTTCGATTGTTGTGGCGAGTATTGGTATGGTGAACACAGCTATCACTCTGGGAGCTACATGGCATCTTTCTCACGTTATCATAGGAACATTGATTCTTGCCACTCTGACGGGCATACCTAATATGATTACTGCCGTTCGTCTGGCTCTTCATGGGCGGGGAGCGGCTGTCGTGAGTGAGTCATTGAATAGCAACACCCTCAATGCCCTTTCTGGCATTTTCCTTCCTGTGTTGATTTTGGGATTAGGAACTATCTCCGGACTCACTGTTTTTGCCCTCTGGTGGCTCTTAGGTATGACCGTGCTTGTACTTGTTCTTGCGAGCTTTCAGGGGGGCATCTCTCGTTGGAACGGCATAGTGGTGATTGGACTCTACTGTATCTTTGTTGGCTTTATCGTTTTCCAAAGATGAAAATGTGGACTCGAAGTGCGGTGCATCCCTCAATGTTCTTTCGGTGGGTAGTTCGCAACATTCGTGAGTGCTGATGCTGTATCGTGGGTTGGAATGTGAAGAGCAGTTAAACTTCCATCTGTCTCTAACACGACCGCCTCGACATCCTCGACGCTGGCAATTCCCTGTTCGCGTATTGCTGTCCGTATTTCGCCCTCCGTCACGCGCTCCGTTTTCATGACGCCCCTGAGAAACTGTCCACGGTACAAGAGCAGTGATGGTTCCGCCTTGACAAGGCGACGTACCATCGCTGAGCGGACCGAGAGCCAGGTGACGATGAACTGCATGAGAATAAGGAGTGCGAAGGCGAGCACCGCCTGGGCAAGCGCAACGGTGTTCGAGAGCAATGCGCTTGCCAGCGTTGACCCTAACGAAATGGTCACAATGAGATCAAAGGCGTTCATTTTCGAGAGCGTGCGCTTGCCCGAAATACGCACGAAGACGACAAGCGCGATGTAGGCTAG
>JBDTHH010000077.1:0-5531 GCA_039937055.1 Ktedonobacteraceae bacterium
CTGGTTGCAGAGATGCGAGATCACGCCGCCGGATTGTACGAGATCTATCATACTTGAGGGGTGTGGGTGCAATTGCACCCATAGCGTTCGATTACAATCCAGGCAGGTACATATTTTTGAGGAGGTGATACCAGTGCAGTACCACGAAATACTGCGTGACTATGTGCGAGAGTATGCCATTCCCGCTATGCTGCGCGAAGGGTGGACATTCAAGCCCGCGAAATCCTACGGCTGGTCGCGAGCCGCGCGCGGTCCCGAATATCATGTAGATCAACCTCTGCGCACACATATTATCAATGGACTCTACGCCCTCACACGCGTCCTTGAATACCTGAAAGACAAGGGATATTACCGCATCAGCGAGCTCGACTTCAAGCGCGTGCTGATTCTATATACCCTGCACGACGCGTACAAAGATAGCAACCTCGCGAATACACGCACGGGCACCAGCGATTTTGATATCCCCCTGGCGGCGTTGGACGATCTGATCGAGCATATGCAGCTCCGCGGGTTCGCACCTGTGAAAGCTGAGGACATCCGGGCGGCCAGCGTTTCGCTCCAGAGTCAGAGGGTAGCCGATCTAACAGCATGCACTCCAGGCATCACCCACCTGCTTACATTAGTGCATCTGGCCGATGCCTTTGCCAGCCAGCAAACCGCGAGTGACTTCTCGACAGCGGAGAATCGGCTGCGTGAACTTATCACGGGGGCCGCGTTGACTAATCGCCAGAATGCACGAACCAGCCAGCGCATGGGCGTACCCCTGCCAGCCTACAACGCTCCTCCTATGTTACGGTTCTATTATCACGAACTGGACGATTACCGGGGGCTTTCCACACTGTTGATCCACCAGGCCACCGAAGAGGCCCTTGCGCCATCAAGCCTCTACCCTATGCTCTACTTTGCGAACGGGATCTTGTACCTAGGTCCCGAAACGTTGGAGATAGAGGTGGAGGCGTTGCGTAAACAGATCACCACCGGCTTATTCGCCAGGGTTCGCAAGGAGGCGCAGGATGAGAGCTACTCGATAGCCATAGAGGCCTGCGATTCCAAGAAGGGGGGATTGAAAATCGCCAGGTATGCCTACTTATTTTGCAGATTTGAGCACCTGCTCGAAGCCACCCAGGAAAAAACATCCCTCACGAAACCGGCCGGCTTTGTCAACAAGTTGCTTGCTAAACGCATTGATAAAGGGAAATACACAGGGGTGGAAGAGTTCTACACGCGCTATGACATTCCCCCGGACGCCGATAAGAACGAGGCCCAGGCCCGCCACTGGCTGGCTGCAAGTAAATTGATGATGGCAGCGGAGAGCATGGCGGCTGCGCTGGTGCCTGGCAATTCCCTGGAATGGCTGTTCGGTATTTTCAATACGCCGGCATCGATAGCCGCGGCTATCCGGCAACACAGCAAAATCCTGCGTGATGGCGGCGTCTCCGATCATTGCCTGATCATTGCCTATCACTGGCTGCTGAATACCTCCTTTACAGCTAAGCAACGGAGCTGGCTGGAGGTAGAGACCGCTGATATACAGCGCGCTGTCACGGCGCTGCTCCTGCGAGCGCTCAAACCATATGAGAAAGTCGATACCCTGCTAGCCTTTGTCGAGGAGGAGCTGGGCTTCGAGAGCGACATACAGACCTATCTCGCGTCTCATCTCACATTCTCCTTTGGGGGACAGCGTGGTCTGGAAGAAGACCCACTCATAGAGTATGAGAAGGAACGGAAGCAGGCGCATAAACGCCTGTGTATGATTTGTAGCCGGCCGATTACCTCCCACATTGTTAAAAAGAACAGCGAGATCAACACGACGATCGCGGACATGCAGGCGCAGGTCTTCTCCAATAAGCGCCTGCCCACCGACGAGGTCAATAATATGATGGTCTGGTGCCCGATGTGCTACCTTGAGTTTATGCTGCGCAAGCTCAGCGGCCAGAGCTACCCGGCGGGCAGCGACTATAACTCTTCCTATCGTCTCCATCTGTATGTGCTGCCTGATTACTCGTTTACCCCTCAACTGTGGGAAGCTACCGCCCAGGACTTGCTGATGAATTTTCACCCCAGAGAGACGACTGTCAGCAAGCTGAAGTTGCGGGGCAGCAAAGATGATCCCGGCCTACCGGCGCGCTGGCTCCAGCATCATATGGTCGATCAGGAGTGGCTGGACCAGGTACGCAATATGTTCGCCAACCAGGCGGCGCGTATGAAAACGCCTACCAAAGAGGGGAAGCCGCGTGGGAAGCACGGCGACCGCCTGAACTTCTCCTTTAAGCACCCCAACTATATGCTCATCACCTATGATAACGTTGTCTTTCGAGGAGCGGATACCGGGCTGCATCCCACCCACATTGAAGTCTGGACAAAGGCCCTGTACGCCGCTACCCTGATCCACCTGCTCACGGGCGCGCGTGTCTACATTACCGACAAACCCTATCTCAACATCACACGGCCCGAACAAATGAAGACCATCATCGAGATGGAGGGCCTGCATCCTCTCATGTACGGCCTGCTTCCCATGCGCCGCACCGATAGTGAGGCGACCGGCGTTGACCTGCGCGCATCCCAGATCGGCACCCGGCTCCCCATTGCCACACTGCCTGTGATGCTGGATCTGCTCGCGGCAGTCTGGGAGATCAACGCCGCGCTCTACCGGGGCAGACCTGACGAGCGACGCAACCTCGACAAACAGGTAGCAACCATTCTGGAGACGGTGAAAACGAACTACCTGGCCGGCGCTACCCTGTACAAAATGCTTGAACGCGACAAGGCCGCGCCCTACCCGGCGTTTACGCGCGCCTGCCAGGTGTTGTTGCCACAGTGTGGGGACGGTGCCGACGCCACGCGCCAGGCACTTTTTCGCGAAGGCTATGAACTCATGATAGACAAAGAAGGAGGTGACCTGATGAACCTTGCCCAGAAAATTACGGATACCAGTTTGAAACTCTACCTTCCCGGCACAAAAAGAGAGGGGCGTGCGCATCGATTTGAAAGTATTTTCCGCACCGGCGTGGAAGTCATCAAGACCAATGCTATCGCCGATGACGAGATGCTGGTGGCGAAAGTAGCGGGCAATATCCTGAAGCGCCTTGAACGTATCTCAGGAGGAGCACGCCCTACCTATGGGCCTGCACAGGTCGAGACGGTGAAATATTTTGCTGAACTGCTCGTGAAAGATTTGTTCGGCCAGGTATGCCGGCGTAGCGTCTCGAAACTGACGCATGAAGAGAATTCTCTGGCCGATGCGATCTTCTTCCTCACTTTGCAGCAAATCAACGCGCGCTGGGATGATTATAAAAAGCGCGAGCCTAAGAAGGCCGAAGAAGCGCTAGCCGCCGATGACGAAGATATCATCGAGAATTCCCTGTAGTTCAACAACGCTATGTACTATATCGAGAAAGGAACCTTTCCATGCTTGAGCAATTAACCAGCATATTGAACCAGCACAAGAGCGCTTTTCATGAGCAGATACCCCGCTATCGCCAGAATCGCTATGTACAGATCGTGGTTCTGCGCGAAACCAAATCGCATGCCATCTTCACCACAGAGGGCCAGACACTCGATGTTGAACGTCTCCAGGCGGGCATTGACAATCGCACACAGCTCGACAGGGTCGTAATGTATAAGCGGAAGCAGATCGCCCCTGAGCGACGTACCGGTAAAGCCCTGTTGCGCGACTTGGGTATACTTCATGAAACGAACGGAACGAAGAAAGAGAAGGGCAATAAGACAAAGCCTACGGAATGTCAGATCATGGGTGGCAGTTGCGGCACCTGCCCTGACTGCATCCTCTATGGCTATGCCGCGACTACAGGAGCGGGAAGCCAGAAAGCACGGGTGCTCACAGACAGCGGTTTTGTGGTACGCGACATATCTCAGAGCCTGTTTGAAAAGGTCACAGGGCAGCCAGCCGACGAATCATCAAACGAGTCAGAGCGATGTAAATCATCGCTTCACTGCTCTGAGTAAGCCCTTCATAGTCCTTGCCCAAACGTCGACATTGGGTCATCCAAGCAAAGGTTCGTTCAACCACCCAGCGGCGCGGAAGCACGACAAAGCCCTTCTGATCATCAGAGCGCAGCACGGGCTGCAAAACGAACTTGCAGTGCAAAAGCACCCATTCTAGAAGGCGGCCACGATAGGCTCCGTCAACCCAGATCCGACGCAGTTTCTTGCAACCACCTCCTAAACGCGAGAGCAGTAGTCGGGCCCCGGCAGGATCGGAAACGGCTGCCGAGGTGACGACCACCGCCAGAAGCAATCCGAGGGTATCGACGAGAATGTGACGCTTGCGTCCTGTGACCTTTTTTCCGGCATCATAGCCTCTCACACCAGGGATCGGGGTCGTTTTGACGCTTTGACTGTCTAAAGCACCAGCCGTCGGGTGCTTGTGGCGACCTCCACGTTCTCGAACTTGGGCGCGAAGCGTGTTGTGGAGCCGTTGCCACGTCCCGTCATCACGAAATCGTCGAAAGTAGGTATACACGCTTTGCCAGGCCGGATATTCATGAGGCAACATCCGCCATTGGCAGCCTGTCACGACGATGTACCATATACCATTGATAATCGCTCGCATGTCTAGTTCGCGAGGTCGACCTCCTGGCTTTGCAGGGGGGATCAGTTCTTTGATACAATCCCATTGATGGTCGGTGAGATCGGTTGGATAGGTTTGGTTCTTTTTCATATCCCAAGTCTATCCCCTCGACTCCCCTGCTGTCATCTCTTTTCAAACAGGCTCTAAGATACCCCCAACAAGAAAACCAGCCTTTAACGAGCGTTTCATAGGTCTATCCTTTCTTGTACTTCATAAGTAGAGAGTCTTCCTCTTCCATAGTATACGAAAAAGGAACGGTAAGCTCAATTGCTTGTAGGTTCTGCATATCTGCCAGGCATTCGATGCATATTATAGTAGTTGCGGCTTGTCGTCTTCCGCTACAAGTTCAAACTCCTCTGCGATCAGCACGGTCTCGCCGGTCAGCGGCTGACCCGTCGCGGCCATCTCATCGGCCCATATGTCGCTGTGATCGTGCTTGAACTTCCCCACATCATCTCCGTCACCTTCTCCGCGCACCAGGCGTGGATCAGGATGGCCAAACGTCGTTTCAAATACATCGATCATTCTGACATGGCAGTGTACTTTGCCGTCAAGATCAACCACCGCCACAATCTTGCCTTTGCTTGCCACGAGAGTAGCCAGAGCCTTCTCAGTAAAGGCCCCTTTGGGGCAGCAGGTCGCCGTCTTTGTCCCAGCAAGTATTTGTTGAATAAGCTGGATCCCTAACCCATCATCTCCCTGCCATCCTAATTGCAATTGGTACTCGTCGGTCTGCATGGTTTGTGCTCCTTTATTTTGCTCCCGAATACACATGATTGCAAAGTATGCTCCTATGTGTTTTCAGAGAAGTATATGCCGTCAGGGGCGCCAGCCGGAGTGTCATTTGCCCCATTTCTTAGCGCGTCATCTGATACGTTGTTACCCTCCGTCTGAGAGACCAGGTGTAGTGGCGCTCCTTCGGCTCCTCTTTGGCTCCCCT
>JBDTHH010000078.1:0-3262 GCA_039937055.1 Ktedonobacteraceae bacterium
CGGCCTGCTGGACCTTCTCTACCAGCCGCAGCCAGTCGTCGGTGGGGATGCTGATAAAGCCGCTGGAGATCTCCAGGATATCGAAGCCGACGGTGCGGCACTCCTCGATGTAGCGCTGCACTACGTCAGGCCCCTGGGTGAGCACATGCTCGATGAAGCCGCCGGTGGAGACCAGCACGTTGTGGCGATGGGCAGTGTCGATGATAGCCTTCAGGGCCTGTGGGGGCATGAGCGCGAAGGAGCCGCCGGCGAACTTCAGCGAGTCCACGTACTCGCCCATCGTCTCCAGCATATCCTCCAGGTAGCGCGCGCCCATGGGGGTATAATAGGGGCCGCGAATCTCGGTCACGCGGCGTGTGCGCGGCTTTTCGGCGCGCTCGTTCATGCGAATAAAGCTAAATCCTCGCTCGCTCATTGTGTTCTCCTCTGTACTTTACTTAAAAGTTCTGTCAATTGCCGCACCTCCAGCGTCTCCAGATGCTGGACCGTCTCCGCGATGTTATGGCGCAAATGCTCGTCGGCATAGGGGGCCGCGAGCAGATCGAATTTCTGCTGTGCCTGCTCCCAGGTCATGGGGCGGGTGTAGAAGCCCGGATAGTCGTGCATGTCGATAGAGAGTGTCTGGCTATCCTTGAGCGTGACGGTGATATGGCAGGGCATCTCCTGGGGGAAACGCTTGCTCAGACGCTCATCGGGCCGGACCGTGACTTTGCGCAGCAGAGCTTGCACGTCCTGGCGCGTGATGCGCTCCGGGGCGTATTGCGCGGGCGTCACCTTGCCGTCCAGCAGGGCCACGGCCAGCATGTAGGGCAGGCTATGATCGGCCTCCTCTTTGGTGCGCACCTCGTGCTTGTTGCCCTCTTCACCGCCGCCGATGATGTTGTAGGAGACATCGAAGATGGCGATCTCGATGCGCTCGATAGTCTCTGGCTGCACATGGTGGGCGGCCTGCAATTCGAGGATACCTTCGATGGCAGACTGCGAATGGAACTCGGCGTTGTACTTCTTGATGCTGCTGCGGCGCACGATTTCGAGGTCCTCGCGTTGCCAGTCAATCGTGAAGGGTCCGGCGATGGCCTCCTTGAAGCCCTTGTTGCCCTCGAAGACCTCGGCCGGGCCCGTCATGCCGCGCATAGCCAGGAAGGTGGCATGGGTGGCCGCGAAGGCGGTCGCGGGATAGGCCATGCCTTTCCAGTGCGAGAGCCGGCCGGTGCGGGTGACGCGCAGGGCGTTGAGGGCGGTGCCGCTGATGGCGATGGCGTTGGCCGTCTGCTCCTGGGTGAGGTCCAGCGCCCTGGAGACGCCCGCCGCCACGGCGTATGCGCCCTGGGTGGTGTGGTCAAAGCCTCTGGCCCGCACCGGCGCGACCTCCGACAGGCGGCACTGCACCTGGTAGGCCACCGCCAGCGCAGTCAGCAGGTCCCGGCCGTGCCGGCCCGCGTACTCGCTGGCGGCCAGCACGGCGCCGACGTTGTCGCTGGGGTGGCAGGTCTCGCCTTTGGCCAGGAAGCTATCGTTGTAGTCCAGGTAACGCACCAGGGCTGAGTTATAGAGAGCGGCCAGGTCGGGAGCCGTCCTGTCGCCGCCGATTAAGGTCACGCGCGGGTGGCCGCCGAAGTCCTCGATCTGAGCGCGGATCATGGCGATAGGTGGCCCCTCCAACGCACCAATGGCGCATCCCAGCGCGTCCAATATGCGCATCTTGAGTTGCTGGCGCGCCTCTTCTGAGAGATCGTCATAGCCGGTGCGCACGACAAACGCGGCGAGCTGTTCAACCTCGGTCATAGTATGCTCCTTTGTAATTGCTCAGGGCGCAGGCCAGCGGCGCGGAAGATGGCCTGCCGCGCGTAGGCCAACGGCGCGGAAGATGGCCTACCGCGCGTAGGCCAACAGGGCGCAGGCCAGCGGCGCCCGTACACGAAATGGGACGCAGTTCTGCGCCTGTGATGACATCATTTATGTGTTACATAGCCCAGGTCATAGGATGTGCGGCGGGCGGCTTCGCGGACCAGGGGGATGGCGCGCGCGCGCTGTTCGTCGTTCTGGCGGGCGGTGGGGGTGACCAGGGTCATGGCTCCAGCAACCTGGCCGCTGGCGTCGAAGATGGGGGCGGCGATGGCCGAGACGCCTGCGGCGCGCTCGCCGCTGCTGCTGGCCCAGCCGGCCGCGCGTATATCTGCCAGCTCGCTAAACAGTTTGTGGAGGTCAAAGGCCTCCTCGCCATTCCCAAAACGGGCCGCGCTCGCTTTTACCAGAGCCTGACATTCTGACGGTGAGAGCCATGCGAGCAGCACCTTGCCGGCGGCGCCCAGATGCAGGGGGAGAGGCGCGCCAACGTCGGCGAATGGGCGCAGGTTGTGCGGACTGCTCATCATCTCGATGACCATGCGCATCTCTTCCTGGCGGATGTGCAGTTCGGCATTTTCCCCCGTCTGCTCGTTCAGCCACTTCAGGTGCCGCTGGGCCTGCTTGCGCACATCGATGCCCTCCACCACCAGCATCCCCAGGCGCAGCAGCGTCAATCCCAGGCGAAAGCGCGGCCCATCTTTCATAAGCATGCCATGCTCGCACAACGCCTGTACCAGCCGGTAGACTGTTGGCAACGGCATGCCCGTGCGCTCGGCGATCTCCTGAGGCAACAGAGCCACATCGCCGCCTGGAAACACAAAAAGGATTGTCATGGCCTTATCCAGAACGCCGACTTTGGTCTCGCGCGCGTCACCCATATCTATGATGCTGTCCCTCCTCGCTTGTTGTTCCAATATATGGAATAATATCCATATATTGGATAAGAGGAGTATAGCATGCTGTGTTGAGGATTGTCAATGCTGCTGTTGCATTCTTCCGGCGCCTGGCTGATGCTGAAACAAGATACCCTCCACAGCACATACATCTTGTGTCCTCCATCTTCAACGACTTTTACGCCATTACTTGTACCTGGTCGCTTGCAAGCCTGAATGCTACTAACACTCTCCATAGACAACTGGGAAGAATGCCAACCCATACTAACTTTAGAGGTTAACTTAAAGATGGTAATCCTGGCTATTTCTTCGTAAGTCTCTCTACAACCCAACATTTTTATAGTAGAATGACGAGAAACGTTCATTCTCGTCTCTGAGACGACGCATCATCGGGCTATAAATGAAGAGGAATTTATGGACATAATAAACATGTATTTGGGACATAAAAGCTGATTCTTTACTCCGCTCGTTTGAAGATGCTTCTTGGACTCGCAGGATCATTGGCATGCATCGTTGCTGGC
>JBDTHH010000079.1:0-11254 GCA_039937055.1 Ktedonobacteraceae bacterium
CGACGGGTCTCTCTCTTGGGAGAACGCGTGAGGATGAGGGTTTGGGCACGGGAGGAACCTAGAGGGAGAAAAAGGGGAAAGGAAAACGATCGTTTTGGTTGCTCACTTTCGCACAGGAAAGACACTAGCATTCTTACCCACTTTCGGGTAAAATAACCCCACGAAATGAGGTTTTCATTCCCATCACCCACGAAGCAAGGAGAAAGCATGCCGGGACAGACGTTTGCCTACTTACGTGTCTCTAAAATCAACCAGGATCTCGAAAAGAACAAATCGGACATTTTGAAACTTGCGAATGATGCGCACCTGGGGCATGTCCAGTTCATTGAAGAGAAAATCTCTGGCAAAATCTCCTGGCGCAAGCGGCAGATAGCCGCCATCTTAGAGAACGCGCAAGAGGGAGATACCATCATTGTAAGCGAACTATCCCGCTTGGGCCGAAGCATGCTGGAATGCATGGAAATTCTCTCCCTGGCAACACAGAAGGGCATTTGTGTTTACGCCGTCAAGGGCAACTGGCAATTGGGTAACAGCATCCAGAGCAAGATTGTCGCGATGGCGTTCGCAATGGCTGCTGAAATTGAGCGAGACCTGATCTCGCAGCGAACTACGGAAGCGCTTCAAGCGCGCAAACAGCAGGGGATGCTATTGGGTCGTCCTAAAGGCATTGGTAAGAGCAAGCTTGATAACCACCAATTAGAGATAGAGGCGTTGCTCAAAAATGGGGCGACCAAGACCTGGATATCCAAAAAGTACGGAACTACGCGCCGAAATCTGAGTCATTGGATGAAGCAGCATGAGATCGTGTAAGCGAGGCTTAACGAAGAGAAAACAAGCAGAAGCGCTTCCACAGTGAGATTTTTGGGGGACCCTTTATAGGTGGCCTTGATCTGAATGGATACAAAAATGAGAATAAATGAAGAATTACTGCAAACGGTTGCTTTTATTGGTTCAAGACAAAGCGATGGGGCTTTTCAAGCAAATGCGACAGGTTTTTTGTGTGTGTCGCCCCGGATTATTCCTATTTGGTTACAGCGCAACATGTGGTACAACATTTCCAGGGACAGCCCTGTGTGATACGCTTCAATCCTCAACCTTATATGCGAGCAAGCGGAAGACTGGTCGGGTCAAGAGATATGGAGATGCAAAAGATTGAACGCTGGTATATACATCCTAGTGATAATAATGTAGATATTGCAGTAGTACCTCTGGAAGGCCTGTCCCCTCGTCTCCTAGCTCACAAAACTATCCCCACAAGTATATTTTTCCCTTATGAGCCAAAAACACTTGAGTACACACCTGAAAAGGTAGAACAAGCATGGCCTCAGGCATATGCAGTTGAGCAACCTCGGACTCCTGAGCCAACAAAACGACCAGAAATAACCATTGGAGATGAAACCTATACTGTCGGCTTATATTCCCTGGTACCTGGGAGAAATGACAATGTGCCAGTGGTCCGAGTTGGCAACGTGGCTATGATGCCTGGAGAACCAATACGATGTGGCGATAATATGGATCGCGAACTCTATCTCATTGAGATGCGTTCCATTGCCGGGCTGAGTGGATCACCCGTCTTTGCCTTCTCTCCAGTAACCCGAACTATTTTCTTAATTGGGATGATCCATGGCCATCATACCGGGGTCTGTGGTGCAATGGAACAGTAAAGTGGTTGAAGCTTTCGTTTGGCTTCTCAAGCCGATTGCTGAAGAGGGAAAATTCTCTGTCACCTTTTTCTTTATTGTGTTCACGCCTGTACTGCGTCTGTTATTTACATGTGCCAATCATTATTAGAACATTGTTAACCTTCAACCACTTTACTGTTCCATTGCACCACAGACCCCTGAACGCTTCTTTTTCCGCAAGAGGTGAGTGCCCACGGGCGTACCCCCAGCTATGAGTAAGTATAGACACGTCCTTCTATGCATGATATGCTTGATGGTATATAGGTGTAATAGAATTAGACCCCTAAGGACGGCGTATCCGTACTATTTTCTTAAACCACATCATTACGCCCTCGCCGACATTGACGATTGGGACGAGGGTATAATGAATTAGGCCTCTACTTTCGATGCAACGACTTGTATATATTGTACGTTACTCTATAGAGTACAAGAAGCAGCAAAAGAAAGTTACGCGAAATAATACAGAAGATATATGCTCAAGGAGGCCAAGCATGGGGCAAGAGATGTTGTTGCCGCGCATTCAGACCTACGTTTTTGAGTGCGTCCGTTTATTCCACTGGTCCCTCTTCAAGCCAAATACATTCCGACGCGAACTGGGAGCGTGTTTTGACGCACCTCTTCCTGGGAATCCACATCTCACCCGAACGCTGCAACAAATGGGTGTTGTCAGTATCGTTGGTTCTCTTCTCTTCATCCTCGTTATGAACCTTGTCTATAATGGGCTGTTCGACTGGTTGGACGCGAGCGTGTTTCTTGTGGCATGGAGCATAATTTTTCAGCACACGCTCTCTTTTGGGATACATAGACTATGGCGGCAATTTCTCCTTGGAGGGCTAATCAGAATTGTTGGTTTGACGCTCCTCTTCGGGCTGGTCGCTTTATATGTTTCTAATGGTGCCGAGCAGGTGCGATATATTGTATTCAGCGCGGCAACAGGAATGACATTAGGTCTGATAGTAGGATTGGCGTTGTACTTGATACTTGCATTTGCAGGAGACCTGATACCATCTTCTCAGGGAGCCTATGTCCTGATGTGTGGCTGGTCAATTAGTCAGGCAATTGGATTGACATACGGCCTGGTATTTGGCTTGACGCTTGACTGGCAAAGTCTGACAAACGTCCTGATAACGAGCATGATCGGGGGACTATCTTATAGCTTAGGCGCAATGGTCAGTTGGGGCCTGCTTTTTCTTTTGGCAAGAGGGTGGCGAACGAGAGGAGGTTGGATAAGAGGCTTGGCACTCCTCCTCATCACTGTCATGCTAGCGGGTCTGGCGAAGAGCCTCGCATCTGGTATGATGTCTGGCTTAAACCAAAGTCTGCCTGGTTCACTTGCACACATTGTGGCACTCTCTATAGCTGTAGTAAATCCACCATTAAACAAGGCAATCGGTATGGCATTCGGACCAGATGCCGTCTTTCTTAGCTCACCCGGCTGGATACTTGTCCTGACCGTAAGTCTGCTCTGGTGCTTGGCCGTCGGTTGGATGTCTGGCCCTGTAGAAAGTGGGTGTGTCGGCTTTTTGTTGGGTCTGGCATTTGGCATAGGATGGGGCTGGACATGGGGACTTGCAGCAGTTTTGGGAGGACTTATAGGTGTACTACGTCTTTGCTTCTGGCCTCTTGAATGTCTGTGGATGGTTGAAAGGATCTCTACCTTTCAACAAGCCTCATCGAGTACTGCTACACACTGGCTGCGCAGCCTTCCTATTTATTGGGACGAGCGTATTTTCTTGCCACTTCCATTGTTAGGGCGTTTCATGATTCAATATGCGCAAAGAGACCCCGAAACAGCGCAGCAGACCATTGAGTACTTGATGACCTCCACAAGGCAGAAGCGAGCCGCTACACAGGCTATGCTGGGTATCGCCATCCCTCAGCTTGCTCATTGCCAGACGTTGGACGACATTCGAGCTATCGCCGATCAACTTTCGTGGATTTCCAACTTGCGTATGCAGGGCACGAGTGTTTTCACACTTACTCAGTTCATCGAAGTGAGCCAACAGGTACGTACCGTGCTGCCTACACGTTTGGATATTCCACTCACCTCACTACGCACTATGCAAATAGTCCTTTCTCAACGCAAGGCAACTAAGTACACAACAACCTTTGGCTCCATTATCCAGCAGTGGCTCGCAATACTGGAAAAGGCGCAACTGTAATTCTCAGGACAAATGGAATAATTCGGGGTCTGTGGTGCAATGGAACAGTAAAGTGGTTGAAGCTTTCGTTTGGCTTCTCAAGCCGATGGTAGCCCTCCATTAATTGGTGAATGAGCCTGCCGCTCTGGCAGCAGCTAAAACCTCAGCAAGAATATACTTGGGAGGTCGTCCGCGTGATCGCTTTGGCTGAGTCGGTTGAACCTTAGCCGATTTTCGAGGATGGCCTCGCGACCGTTTCGGCTTGGCTGAGCTAGCTTGAACGGAACAGGCAGGAGCAACTTTGTACCATAAAAGCTCTCGGATGCTCCAGATATGGTCGGTTAATGCGGCAGCCATTGCTGGTGTCGTTGGACGTCCAAAATGCATTTTTTTGGAGAGTTCCTGATGCGGAAAGCAGAAATTGTAAGTGCATCCAATGAGATACATTCCCGTCTCCAAGGTTTCTACGCGTGCGGCTGCATGACGACATTTGCGTGTTAAAGAGGCGAGACGCTCACGAAAGGTCCCATCCAAGCGCTCAATAAAAGCCGTATTGAACTCACTACACCCTTTTGTCAGAAGTAATAACTCTTTTGCCTTCTCACGTGTTCCTCTCGTCACTTTACGAGTGATTTCTACAACCCGCTTTTTCTTGGTGTGCTTGATCACGATTGCGATACACAAATCAGACCACGCTTCCAAGCTGCATCTCCCTGGTCCTGCCTGCTTTTTCACTTTTTCCCGAAATGCACGAACACTCCTCTTTGGATAGGCTGCAAAGCCATCGGTACAGATCAGCAATCCCTGCACCACCTGGCAACAGGCACGAACGCGCTGCAAAAGAAGATCGATGAGCGTACGATCTCGGTGCTGGCTCACCGCCCCTGCAAGCCATAAGCGTGTTGTTACATCCATCGCTAAAGCAATCCAAACAATGAGTTTCCTCCCTTTTGCGCGTATTTCATCTGCCTGAATATACTGGCTTTTCACGTGCCCTTGTTGCACCACATCCATGTGAACGTGCTGGCAATGAGTCCCTGCACGCCGTTGCCATGCTGCAATGGTCCGCTCATCGAGTCCAAATGCATGAACGGTGGATTGAAGTGGGCATCCATATGCAAGAAGCATTACCACGCGTATTACCGTCGCCTCATCCGTACGGAGTCCTTCAAGCATCGTGCCTTTTCTTTCACTAAAGGTCTTTCCACAGCTCTCACACTTGTAACGAGGTCGTTTGCGACTGTGAATACTGATATTGCCTCCCCCAATTTGGCCTCTTGCGCAACACGACTCGTTGGGGCAAAATTGAAGGGACGCGTCCATCGGCTCTTTGTTTGTTTGCATACTCAAAGCATGCCAACGGACGCTGATTCTTTCAAGCCTCCCTGACCTTTTCACCACTTATATGAAATCTGGACGAACACTGTACATTTGATGAACACTACTGGCTTGAGAAGGCTTTTCGAATAGACAGTGATTAACCGGATTTCATATTAGAGGAGAGCTACCAAGCCGGGCATTGCGACAGCAGGAGGCAGCAGTAAGGCAACATTCTGCTGACTTGGTTCGTGCGGAGCAGGAGGCAAAGATCGAAGAGGAAAAGTAGTTTTTCTTACACCTCACCGCTTCGCTCCTCTACCAGCACCAAACGCTTAGCGGGAAAAAAGAAGGCAAAATCACTCCGGCGAATCCTTAGCGGGGATTTGGGGGGGTAAAAATGTTGGGACCCCACATAGGCAGCATTGGACTGGATATGTTTTGCGCCGGGAAGCTCCTGAAGTGCCTGGATAGTCTGCTGCGTGCTAGCTGTACATACATGAATAATCGCTTGTTTCGGAAGCAGGTCCGCGACCTTGCCCTGAGCGATGATCTGGCCACGCTGGATCACGGCTACGCGATCGCACACCAGTTCCATTTCATGCAGCAAGTGGCTGCTAAGGAAAATGGTGATGCCTTGCTCCGCCAGGCGGCGCAGGAGCAGGCGCACCTCTTGCATGCCCGCCGGGTCCATCCCATTTGTGGGTTCGTCGAGGATCAACAAATCGGGCTTGTTGAATAGGGCCAGAGCCAGGCCCAGCCGCTGCTTCATGCCTGATGAGAAGGTGCGTACCGGGCGCTTCGTGACCTCCCGCAGGTCTACCAGTTCCAGCACTTCATCGATGCGCTGGCGAGCAGGTAACTCAGGGTAGAGGTAAGACAGAAATTGGAGGTTCCTGTTTGCGGAGAAGGCCAGCATGAGTTCGGGCGCGCCCACCATTGTCCCTACACGCCGCAGGATAGCATTGTGCCGTGGCGTGACACGCTTGCCAAAGATTGTAATCTCGCCGGCAGTAGCATATGTCAGGCCAAGCAACATACTGATGGTTGTTGTTTTGCCTGCTCCGTTCGGCCCCAGGAAGCCGAAGATCTCGCCCCGTTGAATGTCTAAGGAAACGTCTTCTACGGCTTGCACTGAGCCGAAGTGCTTTTTGAGATGGCTGGTGTGCAGCACAGAAATTGCGTCCATAGATTGCTCCTTTATAGGAATCTTGCATCGGGTGACTCAGTTGCATCAGCGATTATGTATGGTGACTATGTAAAGCATAAGCCAGAAAGGCGCTTTTTTTGTAAGCCTGGGGATGTATTGCTCTACGACTTAAGATGTATTGAAGAGGGGATGCTAACGATTCTTCAAAACAGAGTTATGCAAAAGTTGCTCGTCCTTCGTAGCTGCGTGATTTATCACGCTTGGGGCAGACCCGACGCATGGTTGCCTCAGCGTGATAAATCACGCAGCTACGAAGGACGAGCAGGACCAGCGCACGACTTTTGCGTAGTCCTGTTTTTCAAAAGAAACTCTGTATACAATCTGGTCTTTGGTGTGCTATAGTCTATCCCAGGCGATATAGTGGTTCCTATAGGACCTGCCCCGTCTCAGCATCTTTACAGATAATTTAGCGACAAAGAGAAAAGAGAGAGGTACCGAAATGTTAGTAGCAGCATATTATCGTTATCCAGAAGTTTGTGTTATGTCTGGTGGTAGCTGTGGCGCACGCGTGCAGTATAAGATGGCCCCCTACCACGCTTCAGCCCTTCGAGGAGAGGATAATCTATGCTTGATCATAGAAGGAGGCTCGGCGCAACTACTCTCTACCTGATCAATTCAGGCGCGAGTGCTCTCTTTTTCGGTACCATCTTTGTCGTCAATCTTGTCTACCAGGTGGAAGTGGCGCACCTGAACCCGCTGCAAATTGTGCTGGTGGGCACTGCTCTGGAGACCGTCTGTTTCTTCTGCCAGATTCCAACGGGTGTGCTGGCGGATGTCTATAGCCGCCGCCTGGCGGTGGTTCTCGGCACCTTCCTGGCCGGCGCGGCCTTTGTCATTGAAGGCTCATTCCCGCGCTTCGATGTGATCCTGCTGTCGCAGATGTTGTGGGGTCTCGGTGCTACCCTGAGCGATGGGGCGCTGGAGGCCTGGCTCGCCGGTGAGGTGGGCGAAGAACACATCGGTCGCATCTTCATCCGTGGCGAGCAGGTAGGCCTGATTGGCTGGCTGTTCGCGGCGGTTGTCGGCGTGGCGCTCGGCAGCATGCGCCTCAATCTACCCATGCTTGTCGGTGGCTCATTCGCTATGTTGCTGGCGCTCTTCCTGGCGCTCTTCATGCCGGAACGCAGCTTTCAGCGGGCGTCTACGCAAGAGCGATCCTCCTGGCGCACTCTGGGTGCGACCTTGCGCGGCGGTGTGCGTGATGTGCGCTCGCGACCTGTGTTGCTGGTGATTCTGTGTATCGCGCTGTTCTATGGCCTGTGGAGCGAGGGCTTTGATCGTCTGGGGACGGCCCACTTTCTGGCGAACTTTACCTTTCCTAGCCTGGGTGCATTGAAGCCTATCGCCTGGTTCGGCATCTTCACTGTCGGCAGCACGCTGTTGAGCATCGTAGGAACCGAGTTCGTCAAGCGCCGGCTCGATACCAGTAGCGGGCGCCTGCTCATTCGCGCGCAGTTTGTGCTGGACGCGTTGATGATTGTCTGTCTCGTCACCTTTGGCCTGGCGGGCAACTTCTTTCTGGCCCTGGCCGCCTACTGGGGGGTGACCGTCTTCCGCACCATCAGTCGTCCGCTTTACACAACGTGGCTCACGCAGAACACCGACGCCAAATCGCGCGCCACAGTGCTTTCGATGAGCGGCCAGCTCGATGCCCTGGGCCAGATCGCTGGCGGCCCCGGTGTGGGCTACATCGGCACCGTCGTCTCGCTGCGCGCAGCCCTCGTCACCGCCGGCCTCATGCTCTCACCCGTGCTGCCGCTCTTCGTCTACGCCGCTCGCCGTAGCAAGCAGAGAGCTGTTGTCCGAGAAGAGGATGCCAGAGAGGATAGGTTGTAGACGGATAGCGCTTTGACACCTATTACATGAAGGGTGTCAGAGCAGTAGGGGCACGGTTGACAGCCATCTGTTGATACGTACCAGGGGCGAAATCGCGTCAGCTTCCAAGCTCGCGTGCTTGGAACAGGGCGCCCGCAAGGGAGCGCCCCTACATATCTGTTCTCCAATGGACCAGCGTATGGGATGGAACAGGATGCCAGGCACGCCATCGTTGATACGTTGTTCGCCTTGCCGGATATGTCCCTTGCGGGCGCCCTGTGACCCGACGCGCGGCATCTCGCCCCCTACCGGTGTCCTATGCGAACGTCCACACCTTCACATTGTTGAACGCTGCTTCCGCGCGATTTGCATAAGGGTCGGCCACCAGCTCTAGATCGCCCTGGCTGCTGATGTTGTCATGGGCCTGAGCAACTTTCTGGTGATTGATATAGAGTGTAAAGGAACTTCCTATAGCCACAACAGCAATGACGTTCATCTGGTTCAACCCGGCATGGATTACAGGGCTAAGATCTCCCGCCAGTACTTGTGTGTGCTGGTGGTTCACATACTTGATAAGGCTGTACGCTCCATTAACCTCGATCTCGAACAGATACATATCTCCATTCGCGTCGCTGCGCAAGATGACGCCGCCTGCGGCGCCTTGCACAATGGTCACCTGCACCTCAACAGTGAAGTTACTGAAGCCGGCGTTGCCTCCGCACTCTCCGAGGAACTTCCCATCTGGCGAGAAGACATGATAGCTGCCATTGATAAATTCACAGGCACCAGGGGTCGTGGACCAGCTAGCATCGGCGGGGCTGTTGTTCAGTGGACTGTAGAGGGCCATTGTTCCGCCGCTGGGAGGATACGGGTTAGGATTGGCCGTGTCGACCGACGCGGTAGCCTGAGCGAAGCCGGTAGCAGTCGCATGCAGCCGTGCGTCGATGGTCCCTTGAGCGCTGACAAAGGTCGACGTGGCCCCACTGATGCTGGTGGCCGTGGCATGCACATTGTTCGCCGCAACCTGCTGGTTATAGATCACGAAGAATAGTCCTGTACCACCCGCGATCACTACCAGCGCAAGCACAACCAGCAAGATGATTTTTCCTCTGGAATGTGGTTGTCGAGGTGGGCGCGCCGGGCCGCTCTGTGGTGCTGTGACGAACGGCTGCTGCGCTGTGCCACTCTGTGACGTTGTGACGGAGGGAGGTGGCGACCAGTTCGCGGGATGCTCGTAATACGCACCCTCGCTATATGGTAGATCAGGTGGTGTAGGCTGGGGAATATGTGGGGCATCGGGGTCACGTCTCTGATACAGTTCCTCTGACATGCTTCTCCTCTTCCATGAGATATTTGATCCGAGCTGCGCGAGCCAATCATATCATTGATGAAGTTGTTCTTGCAATAGTATGTTTTTCCTGCCCTCTCTTGCATCACCTATGTTAAAGCCTCTGGTTCCTGCTCCGGCCGCTGGAGAAATGTACCCTCCGCCGTAAAAACGATCTCCGTGCCAGGCGCGACCTCTTCTAACATCGGCCCAGGCTCAACCTCCGCCAGTATTCGCTCGATGGCTTCAGCGAGTTCTTGCTTTGTGAACCGGCGCTGCAACCACTCGGTATTGAAGACCTCGCACGCCTTGAGTTTCTCCGCAGACAGTGGCTCAGAGCGGACTGGAATGCTCACCTCCCTGGTGATCTGCCTCGTAGGCTGGCTGGCAGACAACATCATCGCGAGAGGCCCGTAGCGATCTTGCTCCTTGTAGCGCACCCCTATTGGCAAATCTCTCAAAATATCCAGCAGATACCTGGCTCCGCTGGGATTCCACTCAACAGCGGCCCGTAAGCCAGCCGCCGCCTCGACAGACATCGGCATAGTTTCTTCTCCGACCTGTATAATAATTTATTATATTGTACCGCCTGAGGATTGACATAACAAAACATCCATGGTATCAACAGCGGAAGCAGGTGCATCATAAACGCCCGCTCGAGACGATGCTGCTCCATGATCCCGCCGCGGTGCGCCGCTATGCACGCACACCTGTGGCAGGTGCGCAATGATGTGGCGCATGGGACGCTGAACAATACGTAAGGGAGGGTCTCTTTATGCCTCATCTTGGCTTCGTTGGTCTGGGTACCATGGGCGGTCGCGTTGTTAAATAGAAAGGACTCTTATGATGAACGATCTGTTTCAGGAACTATCGCACGCGCGTGTCTACGATCTCGAACAGCCGCGCTATTTCGGGGCCCCGATTTTCCCCGGACATGCGCCAGGCTTTGTCTACACCCTGCATCGCCACCATGAGCCGGACACGGGCGCAGCTCGCACCAGCGCATCTGGCACCTTCTATGCATCCGAACATTCAGGAACTCACATCGACGCCCTGTGTCACCAGGCGGAGAATCTCACGCTGTACGGTGGACTGGCCATCACGCCGCAACTGCAAACCGCCGCCGGGTTTACCGAACTGGGCGTGGAGACTATCCCTCCCCTGGTGTGCCGGGGCATCTTGCTTGACGTGGCCAGCTACCTGGGCGTCGATTATGTCGGGGCCGACCGGCCCATCGGGCGCGCTGATCTGGAGGCCACCGCGCACCGGCAGAATGTGACTATCGGCGCGGGCGATGTCGTGCTGGTACGCACCGGCAATGGCGCGCGCTGGCAGGACCCGCCAACCTATCTCGCCAGCGGTGGCATGGGTGCTGATGCCTCTTACTGGCTGGCTGAGCAGCAGGTGCGGGCTGTGGGAGCCGACAATGTGGCCTGGGACGCACCTGGCCTGCGTGATCCCGACCTCGGCACCCTGCCCGGCCATCTCATCCTGCTGGTCCGCCACGGCATCTACATTCTCGAAAATCTCTTCCTGGAAGATCTCGCGCGCGATAAACGCTACGAGTTTCTTTTCGTCTGCCTCCCGCTCAAAATGCGCGGCGCCTCTGGTTCGCCGGTGCGCCCCATCGCCGTGGTAGAGTGAACAACCATCATAAGGTGCCACGTTTCGTCTGCTCATCCGACATACTATGTGAGATCTCATCCAGGACAAAGGAAGATGTATGAAACGACCAGGCACGGATGAAGCAGATGACGTAGGA
>JBDTHH010000080.1:0-7029 GCA_039937055.1 Ktedonobacteraceae bacterium
CTTTGAGCCACAGATCGAGCCATTCATACAGCGAAAGCGCCTGGGTACTCAGGGCATAGCCATCCTGTCCGGCTCCTCCATAGAAAACGCGGCCAGAGGTGCAGTCCAGGTGTGAAAAGCGGCCACACCCCCAGGGACAAAGGATCAATAGCCTGTCAGGCCAGACATACCAGGGGAACTCAAAATACTCCAGGCCATATCTTTGTAGGTAGATGGAGAGATCTATCGGCCTATCCCTTTGCCACATCCCGTCCGGCTCCGAATCGACAGCGTGTGTATAGCCTCGCATCCCCTCAAGACCATAGCCAGGTCCAAAGCCGCCATTGGCAACATTGCCATAGAGCGCGCGCAAAAGAGGAGGCAGCGGAAATCCCAACTGTTCCTCGGCGGTGGCCAGTTCTGCCTCAGTAGCAGGAGCATATTCGAAATCGGTCTGCAAAGGGAAGCTCTCAAGGTCCGTATCTGCACCTGGGTTGTGCATGTCTGGCCCATGCCAGCGCTGCTGGCGACACCGTGTGCGGATGCGTGCAAAGAGTTCTTCGTAGTTCTCATCCATGAGTTGCTCACCTCTTTCAAGTGACTGGTCGTCTTACGAAGTACGCGCTTCTCCGCGCACCTCGACGCCCGCCATCTGCTCCAGCACCTTCAGCAGCGCGGTATAGTCGTCGCGTCCGTAGCCACTGGCGCGAGCCATCTCGTACATCTGGCGCGTAAGAGCGGTCATAGCGGCGGGGGTCTGGTTCTCGGCGGCCAGTTCGAGGGCCAGGCCCAGATCTTTGTGCAGCAGATCGGTCATAAAGCCTGGCTGGAAGCTGCCGTTGAAGGCGCGCAGCGGAAACTGGTTAGCGAGCTGCCAGCTCGCGCCGCTGCTCACGCCGATGATCCTGGCCATTGTATCGACATCCGCCCCCGCCTTGACGCCCAGCACGAACGACTCGGCGATAGCCGCCGCGATGGCCCCGCAGAGGATGTTGTTCACGATCTTCACGACCTCGCCTGAGCCGGCCGGCCCGACGTAGAAGATATTCTCCTTCTTGCCCATGGCCTCCAGCACGGGTCTGGCCTGCTCAAATACCTCGCGCTCGCCGCCAACCATGATGGTCAGCGCCCCCTGCACGGCGCCCTGCGATCCCCCGCTCACGGGCGCATCGAGGAAATGCACGTTGCGCTCCCCGGCCTGCCGCGCCAGTTGCTGGCTCACCGAGGGTGCGATGGTGCTCATATCGATGATGATCAGCCCGTTGTGCGCCCCTTCGAGGATACCCTGGGGACCCGCCACTATCTCCTCCACCTGGGGAGAGTTCGGCACCATCGTAATCACGATCTCCGAGGCGATGGCCACTGCACGCGCCGAGGGCGCCAGCATGGCCCCCGCGGCCAGCACCTCCTGTACTTCCGGTTTCTCAGGATGGCGGGCAAAGATGGTCACTGTGTGGCCCGCATTGAGTAGATTGAGCGTCATCGGCCGCCCCATGACGCCGATGCCAATGAAACCTAGCTGCATATTACGTTCCTCTCTATCTATGTATTGCTTATTCCATCTCGACAACGACTGCTCCGCCCCTGACCACATCCCCCTCTTTGTAGTGGACGCGTCGCACTATCCCATCGGCGGGAGCCGTAATCGTATGCTCCATCTTCATCGCGCTGAGGATCACCAGCACCTGCTGGTGCTGTACCTGCGCGCCATCTGCTACGAGCACCTTGACGACGGTGCCGGCCATCGGCGCGTTGAGCGTCCTCTGTGCCTGGACCGCACTACCTCCGTGGGCGGTCGCATCGACATCGGGCGGCTGCCGCCGCTCTAAACGGTAGATCAGCCCATCCAGCATGACCTGCGTCTGGCCCTCAATCTGCTGCACATAGGCCCGCACCTGTCTCACGCCGCGCCGCAGCAACACCAGGTCATCGTTGCCAGCCTGATATGTTACGTCTTCGGCTGGCTGGCTATCCACTTGCACGCTCCACGTTCCCGCGTCGCCAAGTCCGGGCCGGAGTGCGACATGATGCTCTTGTTCCTGGTAGCGGTAGGTAACGGTGCGTGCCTCGCCAACCATGCGCCATGGCCCCAGCGTCTTCCAGGGGTTAGAGGTGGGTGAGTTGGATGGTGATAGCGCGTCATCCAGTGCATGCAGGCCCGCCGCTATCAGGGCATCCTGCAAACGCTGGTTGTGTGGCTGCTCGTTGCGCCGGTCGAGCAAATGCTGCTCGTTCAGGAAATTGGTATGCGTGTACCCTTCCTCGAAGGCCGGGTGTAGCGAGATCGTGTGGAGCAGCGGGGCATTCGTCCTGACGCCGAATACGACGGTCTGTTCCAGGGTTGTGCGCATGCGAGCGATGGCGGCGGAGCGATCTTCGCCGTAGACAATCAATTTAGCGATCATCGGGTCGTAGTATTGGCTGATCTCGTCGCCGCTATCGATGCCGCTATCCACGCGGATGCCGGGTCCCTCTGGTTTGACGAAGCGCGTGACGATGCCTGTGGAGGGTAAGAAATCCTGGTCGGGGTCCTCGGCATACAGGCGCATCTCGATGGCATGCCCGCGCGGGCCGATCTGCTCCTGCGTGAGGCTCAGCGGCTCCCCGGCGGCGATCAGGATCTGGTGGCGCACAAGGTCGAGGCCCGTCACCAGCTCGGTGACGGGGTGTTCCACCTGCAAGCGTGTATTCATCTCCAGGAAATAGAAGCGCCGGTCCTGATCGAGCATAAATTCGAGTGTGCCGGCATTTACGTAGCCGGCGGCGCGCGCGATGCGTACCGCGGCCTCGCCCATCTCGGCACGCAGCTCCGGCGTGAGCGCCACCGATGGGCTTTCCTCGACGATCTTCTGGTGGCGGCGCTGGATCGAGCACTCGCGCTCGCCCAGGTGGATCAGATTGCCCGCGCGGTCGCCCAGCACCTGGATCTCGACGTGGCGCGGTTGCTGAAGCAGGCGTTCGAGAAAGACCGTGCCATCGCCAAAGGCGGCCAGTGCCTCGCGGCGCGCCCCCGCCAGTTGCATCAGGAAATCGGCCTCGTTGTGGACCTCGCGCATGCCCTTGCCGCCGCCGCCCGCCGATGCCTTGATGAGCAGGGGGAAGCCGATGCGCCGCGCCTCCTGCGCCAGCACCGCGTCATCCTGGCTCGCGCCGTTGTAGCCCGGTATCGTTGGCGCGCCCACCGACTCCGCCAATTGCTTGGCCGCGATCTTCGACCCCATCAGGCGCATAGCTGCTGCAGGCGGCCCGATAAAGGTGATGTTGGCCTGCTCGCATGCCTCGACGAAGGCCGTGTTTTCGGAGAGGAAGCCGTAGCCTGGGTGAATGGCCTGCGCGCCGCTGCGTGTGGCGATAGCGATAATCGTCTCGATACGCAGGTAGCTCTGCGCGGCGGGGGCTGGCCCGACGACATAGGCTTCGTCCGCCTCGCGCACATGGCGCGCGAAGTGGTCAGCCTCTGAGTAGATGGCAACTGTGCGTATGCCCATCTGGCGGCAGGTGGCCATAATGCGACAGGCGATCTCGCCGCGATTGGCGATCAGTATCTTCTTGAACATCATACGCTGACCCAGTGCGCCTTGCGCTTCTCCAGGTACGAACTCAGTCCCTCCTGCCCCTCGGCACTCACGCGCAGGGCCGCGATGGTTTCGGCCGTATGGCGCCGCGCCGTATCGTGGTCCATGCGCCCAACGTTCAGCGCCAGGGCTTTGCAGGCTCGCAGCGCCTGTGGGCCTCCCCGTAGCAAATTGTTGAGCGTCTTCTCCACGGCGGCATCGAGTTCATCGCCGTGCGTGACGGTATGGACCAGGCCGATCTCGCGCGCGCGTGTCGCGCTGAAGCGCTCGCCTGTCACAAACAGCACGCGCGCGTTGCTCTCGCCGATTTTGCGTATGACATAGGGCGAGATCACGGCTGGCGCGATGCCCAGCCAGACTTCGCTAAAAGCAAAAGATGCCTGCTCGGCGGCGATCACAATATCGCACACCGCGACCAGGCCCACACCGCCGCCCATCGCGGCTCCATTGACGCGTCCTACGACCGGGCAGGGGCAGGCGTTGATGCTCTCGAAGAGGTCCGCCATATGCAGCGCGTCTGCCAGGTTCTGCTCCTGTGTGAGGTCCGCCGCCGACTTCATCATCGACAGATCGGCTCCCGCGCTGAACGCCGGGCCGTCGCCGGTCAATACCACGGCGTGCAACTTCTCATCGCTGCTCAGTTCGCTGAAGGCGGCTTGCAGGTCCTGGACGAGCCGGGTATTCATGGCGTTACGTGCCTCCGCCCGCCGCATGGTGACGGTGGCGACCCTGTCCTGAGACCCGCGTTCGACGGTGATATGCGTGTATTCAGTCATATGTGTGCTCTCAACCTTCAAAGATATGCAAATAGTGTCCGGCTTACCGGCAACTCTGCCGCACAGGCCACTTGTGCCTTACTCATTATATCCTGTGGCCATATGCCTCTGTACGAACGGATGATGTGGGACGCTCAATTTCTGGGGGGTCCGTGCAAGAATCCCAGCGTCACCGGACTGAGCGAGGATTCTTGCACGGACACACGTTATGATCGAAGTTTGGACGCCAACCACGGATGTATGATCGGCACCACCTGACTTGCCTGCATAGCCTGTATGTGATCGAGCCTATCCAGCACTCGCACATCCCAACCGAGCTCTTCCAGTTGTGCTTGTCCGCGCACAAGGGGACCTGCTAAACTCACATGCACATCTCCCCAACTCTTGTCATACTGGATCTCGTCCGCCGAACCTACGAAGCAGAGGCGAGGACAGGTGAGCCGAGCCTGGGCAGTTCGGTCATCGAACCCCTGCAACGCCTGGTACAGGGTGACAAATTGCTGAGTCTGATCCCTTGATAGAGAAATGCCAGACCACTCGGATTCATCGGCTGACGGCATTGGCCGCGCACCGCTCGCTATCTCGTAGGTCACAGTAGTGACACGCAGCATCTCCTCGTATGGTCCGTTCAGAGGCGGAAAGCCGCCCATGATGAGCGCCGACAGGCGGTCGGTCCGGATGGCGAGTTGCAGCCCGATCAGCGCCAGCCAGGAGTAGCCATAGTAGGCGAACCGATCCGCCCCTGCGGCATCGGCTACAGCAAGGAGATCGTTCGCGGTGTTGGCCGGCCTCAGCGTGTCCGGTTTCGGTGTACGAAGGCACTGCCCTTCATAGTCGAAAGCCACCACGCGAAAGGCGTCGCTCAGCCCTTTGATCAGCGATTGGCCCAGAGCTGGATCGGTGCCATACTGGCGCATTTGCTCGGCCTGCGGCCCGGTCACCGGCTGTGGATTGACTGGCAGCAGCAGGGTCGGTCCTGCGCCGTGAACCTCGATCTCGATGGTGCTTCCGTCATGTAATGTCGCTTCAGGCATGTAAGTTCCCTCCATTATTCACTTCATGGCTCCCTCAAATGTGGGTAGCATTGTGTCGTATGTCGCAGCATGTTATGCAGCGTTACCATTCAGGTGCATGTATGCGTTTTGATCCCGCGCTGGCCAGGCTTTTTTCTGGATCACCCTTTTACTGTACAACACCAATGCCCAACTGGAGGGTGAAGCAGCATTCGAGCTTGCGTATGGGTACACCAGACTCCTATTTAGCTCAATATTCCTGTTCGATGTGGTAGAAAGAAGAGTATACATTGAAAGAAGTCTCTAAAAGCACCTGGGAGTTTTACATGATAGATCGACCCTATCTGCGTACCCATGATCTCGCGCTCGCTGGACACATCAGTGTCCAACAAGTGCGCAATTACGAGGCCAGTGGCTTGATCCCGAAAGCGCAGCGCAGTCCGAAGGGCTACCGCCTCTACACACAGCGCCATCTTGCTGCACTCCAAACAGTACGAAGCATGGTCCGTGGCTATGGCTGGCAGCGGACGCCAGCGATCATGCAAGCGCTTCACCGGGGCGACCTTTCTGCCGCGCTTGCGACAATCGACTAGCGCCACGCTGAGCTTGCCAGCAAACGTTTGCAGGTTGAGCAGACGCTCTCCGCCCTGCATACGTTGGCCGCCGTGTCCGTCTCTTTGCAAAGTTCCTCCCATCCTCAACGGTTGCGGGTAGGAGAGGCTGCCAAACAGGTGGGCGTGCGTGTCTCCGCCCTGCATTTCTGGGAACAGCAGGGCCTTTTGCACCCGGTTCGCGAGCAGAACAGCCGCTACCGCCTCTATGACGAGCAACAAATGCGCCGCCTGCGTGTCGTCGTCTTGCTCAGAGACGCTGGCTACCCCTTCAACGTCATCCAGTTAGCGCTCGACGAATTGGCGGCGGGTCGGCCAGAACAAGCCATCGTGGCTGTGGAGAAAAGGCGCGAGGAACTGACGAAGACAAGCTGGTCATGCATTGAAGCCTTGACCTTCTTTCAGCACTATGTGAGCGAGTTTTGTCAGCAGCACATTTTTGCATTCAGGTGAGAGCATATAAGCGCGGAGCCATGAACAATCACGCCGATGCACCATTGACTGAGATGACGGACCCACGGGATGCGCAACGAATTTAACTCATCAGTAATACCGAAAACGTCTCTTCATTGTGTGAAAGAGACAGCCCTTGACACATGCTCCTTCCTGCTCTATACTTACGTTGTAAGCTTACAACGTAAGTATAGAGCAGGAAGGGCTGATGGTGAAAACTGGTGAGCCACTCACACGTCAACGGGTGTTGGAAGCGGCATTGCACTTGATTGACCGAGAGGGTCTGGAAGGCTTTAGTATGCGCAAGCTCGGAGCTATGCTCGGTGTCGAGGCAATGTCGCTGTACAATCACGTTGAGAGTAAGCGGGCTCTGTTCGATGGGGTCATTGAACTCCTCATCGTGCAAGATCAGTACCCGGAGAAACCCGATGTCACGCCACGCGAGGAACTGTGGGCTTTTGCTCACGCCTTTCGGGACATTTTACGTGCCCATCCACGGGTGCTTCCCCTGGTGGCGACGAGTCCGCTGCGAACCCCGGCAACGCTGGCGATTCTGGACCGCCTTCTGGAGACCATCCACCGCGCGCAGATCACAGGAGTTCAGGCTATCTACGTGTTACAG
>JBDTHH010000081.1:0-8217 GCA_039937055.1 Ktedonobacteraceae bacterium
GGACCACTGCTTCGTCACCTGGAATTTCTGAAGTTCCTTGTACAGACAGGGAAGATCGAACGATAACGCTTCTCTAACGCTCCCTGTTCGATAGTGAGGCTGACGTCTTTTTTCATTCAACAGCAAGGAGAGACCAGAAGCAGCTGCGCACCTCTTACGACAACAAGGACTCCCACCGAGCCGCCATCTATAAGATCGCCAACATTTCCGGGAACGCTGCCGTTAGCTATGCCAATGGGCGCATCCTCTTTCCACTCGAACTCGAACACAATGAATCCTGGCACCAGGCCAAAGAACGCATCGATTGGTTGGATACTCAGTCGGGGAAGATTTTGCACGAAATGCGCTTTGGCGAATTTCTCCATCGTGATCCTCTGGTCATTTCCCCTGATGATACCCTGGATGAGGCACTTGAAGCATTGACCAGCCAGCGCGTCAGTTGGGCTCCCGTGGTTGACGCCGAAGGCTGGGCTTCCGTCTTCCAATCTTGCTCTTCCGCCTGCATCTGGGTTGGCTGTTGGGAGAACGCTTCCTTCTCCTGACTCATAAAGGTCGCACCAGCGGCAAGCTTCATCAAACGGTCATCGAAGTCCTTCAACATGACTTGGTCTTGATCTAATCAAAAAGCAGATGTCCTTGCAAGAAGAGATACACCCGATCCAGATCTCGCTCTATGGTACACTACCCTCGGCGAAGATGAACACAAAAGTCTTCGAACACACCTTGGAGGAGGATCTTGCTCATGTCAACCACAATTACGCTGGTATTGGTGTTGTTGGCTTTGACGGCAGTTGTTGCCAGTTTTGCCACGCGCATCCGTATTCCCTATGCCATTCTCCTTGTGCTTGTGGGCGTACTGCTTGGCCTCGTGCCTGGACTTCCTCGTGTCACCGTCGAACCAGATATCATCTTATTGCTCTTTTTGCCTCCATTGGTCTATGCATCTGCCTGGCAAACATCATGGCAACAGTTTCGGTCCAACTTGCGTCCCATTTTGCTGCTCTCGGTTGGACTCGTCCTGGCGACAACCGCCATTGTTGCAGTGGTTGTCCATCTCGCCATTGGTTTGCCCTGGCCCGTGGCCTTTGTGTTAGGGGCGGTACTCTCGCCAACCGATGCAGTTGCCGCTAGTACAATCGCTCAGAGCACTGGTCTTGCACGCCGGATTGTGACCATCCTGGAAGGGGAGAGTATGGTCAATGATGCGACTGGACTGGTTGTCTATCGCTTTGCGGTCGCAGTTGTTATGACCGGAACCTTCTCGCTCTGGCAGGCAGGTCTGCAATTTGTCGTCGTGAGCCTGGGTGGCCTCCTGCTCGGACTGATTCTGGCATGGCCGATTGCATGGCTCCATCGGCACATTGATGACGCGCCTATCGAGATCACGATCACCTTGCTTACTCCCTATGCTGCCTATCTTCTGGCTGAGGAATTCCATATCTCTGGAGTTCTGGCGGCTCTTGCGGCGGGTTTGTACTTAAGTCGACACTCTTCGCGCTTCTTTTCGGCGAATACTCGTCTGCAAGCGAATGCAGTCTGGAATGTGTTAGTCTTTTTGCTCAATGGACTCCTCTTTCTCTTGATTGGACTCGCGTGGCGTACGATCCTGGGGAGCATCACATCAGAGTCGTTTGGGTCTGTGCTTGGTGAAGCGGTGCTTGTAAGCGTGAGCGTAATCGTCATTCGTGTGATCTGGGTTTTTCTGGCAACGTATGTGCCCCGCCTCCTGAGTCCACGGTTGCGCAGAAGAGATCCCGATCCAGGGTGGCGCAATGTGACCATTATTGCGTGGACAGGGTTACGCGGTGGTATCTCCCTGGCGGCAGCACTGGCCTTACCTTTGACGAGTGCCACGGGGCAAGCGTTTCCCGCACGCAACCTGATTATTGAACTCACCTTTGGGGTGATTCTAGCAACATTGGTTGGGCAAGGATTAAGCTTGATTCCGTTGATCCGCCTGCTGAGATTGCAGACAGAGACGATGTATGAAGAAGAATTACGGCAAGCGCGACTGATAGCTACTCATGCGGCATTGGTCAAAGTGGAAGAACTCGCGCAAATGGATGGCGCTGCAAGTCCCTTTCTAGCTGATCTGCGTGCTCACTATGAACATCAGGCCAGGCACTGGTCGGTCAAGGCGGATGGCGCAATGCAAGAACCAATAGCCGAGCAGGCGGTGACGCATCAGCATCTTCGCGAAGAAGTGCTTCAGGCAGAACGAACAGCGGTGATTGCCTTGCGTGATCAAGGGCAAATTGATGATGAAGTGCTGCGAGAGATGGAACGAGAACTCGATTTAGAAGAGCAGCGCTTACGAGCATGATGAAGAACAAGAGGGAAGTCATTCAGACGCAAATCTCGCATCACCTTTTCATCAGTTTTGATGAATCTCCATCGCCCCAACTTTCATGTTTGGATACTCCCCAAAATCGGGTCAACTCCACAAACAGATTGGCCCGGTCCAGGGTTTCCAGCATCGCCTGGCTTTCCCGCGCACCAGTGACCGCATCGCAGAGCGAGCCAGAGAGGCGCTCCAGCACGCTTGTCTGCAACAGAAACGTCTGTACCTGTGCGGGTTGGCGGGCAAGCACCTCCTCGGAGAGATAATCCAGCACGAAGCGATGACTGCCGGTAAAGGCGAGCAGAGCGCTTGCGATATCGGCTCTGCCCTGCACGGAATATGTACTCCTTATAATCTTGCCAGCAGCATCTCCTCTTCTTTTTGATACTCCTCCTCGCTAATTTCATCGATCTCGTACAGGGTTTGCAACCGCAGTAACTCCTCTTTGATCTTCGTCTCGTCGTTGACTTCGGCTTCCGCCATGTCGTATATCTTCTCAAATATACTTACCAGGCCTTTGGCCGGTAACCCGATCAGCAAATCGTCAAGAAAAAACATCGCTGACTTTCTCCCTTTCGTATGACTCACAAAACAACTGCCTGCCTAACTTCTGTAGGCTCTCAATGCCTTGAATCTCGTCTGGCTGCCAGACAACCTCTGTGATAATACGCGTGCTGAATTTCTGCTGAATCTCATGAATATATTTTTCTTGCATTTTTCTTCTTATGTCGGCAAAATCTGACTTTTCTTGAGGGAAAATATTATTGATAATGATATGTCTTGAGGGCATATGCATGCGATCAAGGCTGCTGATTAAATCCTGCGTCTCCCGCACGCCCATCTTTTCGGCAATCGTGACCACCACAAACTCTGTCTTCTCGGAGTCCTGGAAGAGCGCTTTGACTTTCTTGACGGTCTTTTTCATGTCCAGCAGAAACTCATCGGCCTTCTCGACACGCGTTGTGCGCGCGAATTGTCTGACCATCGTGTGATACTTCCAGCGCAGCGTGGCTAGAAACTTGATCCAGCTATCTAAAAGTTCTGGCAACATGAGCAGTCTGAGTGTATGCCCGGTGGGGGCGGTATCGATCATATATATGTCATAATCCGAATTTTGCATACAATCTATAATCTTCTTGAGGCTCATCACTTCGTCCAGCCCTGGAATATCCAGGCCAAAAAGTTCCTCTGTCTCTTCATCTGCCAGGTACGTACCCTGTTGCAGGATATCTAGGATGTCTCGCCCATATTCCTCCCTAAATTCCGCCAGGACTTTGCCGGCGTCGATCTCCATGGCAAAGAGGTTCCGTGTACCGGCCACCTCGGTGGGTTCATTGCCAATCGCCTGCCCAAGGCTATCCGCCAGCGAGGGGGCCGGATCTGTGGTAAACACCAGCACTCTGTTGTCTTTGGCCAGCTCTAAGGCTGTGGCTACGGCCATCGTCGTTTTGCCCACGCCGCCTTTGCCGCCAAAGAGAATAAATTCGAAAGAGTTGTGCAATAAGCTGGTTAATGCCATGATGACTCCTACCAGTTGACCACGACTTCCACAAAATTGTATGGCACGACCGGGCCGATGTAGCGGAGCTTTTTTCTTTCGCCATACAAGCTTTCTAATTCCTGCATCTTCTGATCAAACTCGTTCTCCTTCTCTTTAGGGACCAGGAAGGCCGCGTTCACCAGGTTCATATCACCATACATCTGGTTCTCTTTACACTCAAGGCTGACCGGTTTCAAAGCCTCCAGCAGTTCCTGGGCCTCGCTTTTTTTCTTTTCCTCCAGAGCTTTTTGGACCAGTTGGCCGATCTTGATGGTGCCCGCGTATTTCCTTTGCTCGTTCTTTTCGGTCAGCAGGGCCTCTTTGATGGCCTTAATATCTTTATTTTCTGCCACGACTTCGGCAAAAATAGCATCAATGTCCACCCAACGCACCCTGACGCCCAGCTCCATTTTCCCCTGCATATCCTGCAATAAATCCATAAATTCTTGATAGCGTGCTTGCAGAACTTTTTCGATAATAATGTGTTCATCCTCGGCGATGGTGCAGAAACGCACAGGTAAAATCGTATGGTCCTCCATGGCCGTCTCCAAGACTTTGACGTGTGCCATCGAGTTCTCCCGGCTCACACGATACTTGACGGCCGGAGACCTGGACACAATGGCTGCCAGGTCCTGGTAGTGGAGCGTATACACGACATCGCCTCTGCCGCCAATGCCGATGGGACCAAATTCTCGCCGCTCGCTGGCGGCAATGATACCATAGATATAGTAGCCTTCTGTCTCAGCCATATACTTCACCTCGTTGTCTCGTGATGGGCGCCGTCAGGTAATATCCCAGCTTATTCACCTCGGCCTCCCGCCTTCTACTCGTCAGATTTTGGGAGTACCGACGCACTTTTGCCGGATCTTTCAGCGCGATGACTCGAATGTCTTTTGCTAAGCCCGCCACGACCCGGTGAGCCGCTCCCAGGAAGCAGACGCCGGTGTCGCCCTCCTGCAAGCCCTCATTGATGCGTTTGATGATATAGCTGTCCCTGGCTCGTAAGAGCTGGCCTTTGCGCCACCTGTAACGTAGCAGGGCCTGTATGGTACCCAGAAGGGGCTTTTTTTGGGCCAACTCTCTGGTTAAAAAATATTCCTCTTTTAAAGGGGCCGGATCCTCGGTCTTCATGAGGATGGCCCCATTTTCCAGCAAGTGCTCAATGATTAAATGATTGATGCTGCCGCTCTGAGCCAGGCTCTTCACGATCTGGGCCCCCACCGGCCCAGCGACCGGCATCCCGTCCTGAAAGATTTTGAGGCCCGCAACCGTCTGGCCCTGCCAGTACGTGGCGATCTCGCGCCAGTAGAGGCCCACGACTTCGGCCTGCTTCTGGCGGGCGCTGCTGCCGGAGACAGCGATGGCATGCTCCTCAACGCCTGGAGCCAGTGTGCCAAGATCGGCCGCGGTATGCAGAATGGGTACATAGAACAGTCTTCTCACCGGGCATCTTTCTCCCAGCGGTACACCTCAATGTGCATACAGCCATGGTCGAGCCACGTCTTCAATGTTCTATACGCCGCGTAAATGCGTTGAAATGTCGCGCTATCCGCATCGCTGCCTACATCCGGGTGATACCGCTGGGCCAGGTGGCGATAGGTATCAAGCACGGTTTTATGGGTGATCTCTCCCTGTAAACCAAAGGTCTCGCGGGCCTCTGCGAGCCTGCACGGGTCAATCCTTTCAAGCAGGATGGTGGCAAAACTATACACTGGCAGGGGGCCGACGACGCGAAAGTTGACAGTATCCTCCAGCCTGCGGTCCAGGCTCTTCACGCGCTGCGTAAACGACTCCTCGTGCCGCTTCTCCAGTAAAAAGGCGGCATTCAAGATCATCTCATCCTGCGGTAGCTCGTGCAAACAGGTGTCCAGCGCCTCCTGCTGCAACGTGTGCAACATCAGCTCGTAGTAGCTGGCTTTCTGAGCCTGTAACGCCTGCACAGTGAGCTGACCGAGGCTGATTTTATCCTCGACGCTGACTTGCGCGCCTTTGGTGGCGATTTCCGCCCGCTTCTGACGAACCTCGCGGTGCTGGCGGGAGATCGAGGCCAGGATTTTTGGCATGTCCGCGCTGGCTACCACATCCAGCTCTATTTTCCCCTCCATCTTGCGCAGCTCATTGCTCAGCAGGGGATAGCCCTGTTCCAGGAAGGTGACGACCTCCTCTTCGGTCTCCACCATGGTCCCAAATTTCACCGGGATGATGGTAGCGTGCTCCATAACTTTTTCGATCACCACCTGGTGGGTCACCAGGTCCTTGACAATTTTTTCTTTGGCCAGCGAATCATAGACCATCAATGGGCTGCTGGAGACCACCGCCGCGATATCCCGGAACCCGATGGTGACAACCTCGGTGGCTTCGTTGCCAATGCCGATAGTGCCCACGGGCTTGTAAACGGCGCCCCTACCAATGTCGCCCCTACCAATGTTGTCCCTATGGTCGTCGCCCCGGTTGCTGGTGGCAATAATGCCATAGATATAGATACCGTTTTTCATCACACCTCCACCTGCGGATACCCCCCAACGGGGTATCGGTCTCAATAAAACAGATGCGTGATCTGCTGCGCACTCCTCCGGGAGATGCGCGCGCGCGTCCGCGTGTCGGGGACAGCGCCCACGCCGCCACAGGTATAACAGGTCATGGTTGAGCCGCCTTTCCGGCCGCTGCCACGACAGGCGCCGCAAGCCATGTGCTTGCCTGTCAGAGTATTGCTCCCACGGCCCTGGCATACCGGGCAGGAGTCCCCGAAGTGCGGGTTATGCCCCGTTCCTCGACAAAAAGCGCATTTCAGTGTTTGTTGTGGCATCCTTCATGGCCTCCGTAAAGTATTTCTTGTCGATAGCAAATGTCTCCAGATCCTGCTCTTTGCGCTCTAAAAACTCCCTGATGGCCAGCAAACTGGCCTTCTGACAGATCGAGGCGATATCGGCCCCCACCAGGCCATCGGTCTCGCGGGCCAGGCCCTCCAGCGAGATGTTTCTCCCCAGAGGCTTGTCGCGGGTATGCACACGAAAGATGTCCTCGCGGGCCTTCAGCCCCGGTTTAGGCAACTCAAGCACAAAATCAAAGCGTCCTGGCCGCAGCATGGCCGGATCGATCAGATCGGGCCGGTTGGTGCTGGCCAGCACCATGACGCCCTTGAGTTCTTCGATGCCATCCATCTCGGTTAAGAACTGGGTGACCACGCGCTCGGTGACCTGGTCGCCTGTGGTCTTGCCGCGCCTGGGTACTACTGACTCAACTTCGTCAAAAAACAGGATGCATGGCGCCGCCTGGCGGGCCTTTTTGAACACCTCGCGCACGCCTCGCTCGCTCTCGCCAATATATTTGGAGAGCAGCTCCGGGCCCGACACCGCGATAAAGTTCACCTCGGCCTCTTTGGCGATGGCCCTGGCCATCAACGTCTTGCCGGTGCCAGGCGCACCGGTCAATAAAATGCCCCTGGCCGGCCTGGTATGCGCCTTCGCATACACCTCTGGATGGTAGAGGGGGTCCTTGACTGTCTCAGAGAGGATGCGCTTGATATCGGCCAGCCCACCGACCTCGGCAAACCCTGTCTCTGGGATCTCAGTGAACACCTCGCGAATGGCCGACGGCTCGATCTCGCGCAACGCACTGAGGAAGTCATCCATCGTGACCTCCAGCGCCAGCAAGGCCTCTTCGGGGATCACCTTGCGCTCAAAGTCGATCACCGGCATGAGCCGGCGAATGGCACACATGGCCGCCTCGCGCGCCAGCGCCTCCAGGTCCGCCCCCACAAAGCCGTGGGTCACAAACGCCAGTCGCTCCATATCCACATCATCCGCGAATGGCATGCCCCGCGTGTGGATGGTGAGGATCTCGCGCCGGCCATGCTTGTCAGGGATCGGGATCACCAGTTCGCGATCGAAGCGTCCCGGCCGCCGCAAGGCCGGGTCCAGCGAATCGGGCAGATTGGTGGCACCGATAATGATCACCTGGCCCCGCTCCTCCAGTCCGTCCATCAAGGCCAGGAGCTGGGCCACCACGCGCCGCTCTACCTGCTTTTCGCCACCCAGTTCCTCTCTTTTGGGCGCAATGGCATCCAACTCATCTAAGAACAAAATCGAGGGGGCACCCTTTTTGGCCTTCTCAAAGACGGTGCGCAGGTGGGCCTCGGACTCGCCATAGAACTTGTGCATGATCTCCGGACCCGATAGGTGCAGGAAGGTGGCATCGGTCTCATTGGCGATCACTCTGGCGATCAAGGTCTTGCCGGTGCCGGGCGGACCATGCAGCAGGACGCCCTTCGGCGGGTCGATGCCCAGGCGCGCGAAGATCTGCGGGAAGCGCAGCGGGAGTTCGATCATCTCCCGGA
>JBDTHH010000082.1:0-11069 GCA_039937055.1 Ktedonobacteraceae bacterium
ACCAGCAGGCTCCGGCTCGGAACGGGCATTCTCCAGGTTGGCACGCGTACTCCCGCCCTGACGGCGATGACCGCGATGGCCCTGGCATCCCTCTCTGGCGACCGCTTTCTCCTGGGGCTAGGCGTCAGTGGGCCGCAGGTGATCGAAGGCTGGCATGGCGTGCGCTTTGCGCAGCCGCTCCAGCGCTTGCGGGAGACCGTTGAGATTGTGCGTAAGGTCACGCGTGGCGAGCGCCTGGTGTACGCTGGAAAAATTTATCAGGTGCCTCTTCCTGAGGGCGAGGGCAAAGCTCTGACCTCAAATGTGCCGCCGCGCCCGCACTTGCCTGTGTACCTGGCAACGCTCGGCCCCAAAAGCCTGGAACTCACCGGTGAGATCGCCGATGGTTGGCTTGGCACGTCCTTCATCCCCGAACATGCCTCCCTGTTTTTCGATCCCATCGCTGCCGGGGCTACACGGGCAGGCCGCGCCCTCACGGACCTTGATCTACAGGTCGCAGGAGGAGTGGTGGCCTTTTCTGACGATGTTGAGAGCCTGGTCGCGCCCCGTAAGCCGGGCCTGGCGTTCACGCTGGGAGCCATGGGATCGCGGCAGCACAATTTTTATAACGATGTCTATCAACGCGCCGGATATGCAGAGATTGCGCTGGAGGTGCAAGACCTGTGGTTCAAGAAGCAGCGTGAAGCGGCGGCGGCGCGTGTTCCGGATGAACTGGTACTCAAAACCAACCTCATCGGCACGGAAGATATGGTGCGTGAGCGTCTCCGCGCCCACCGGCACGCGGGCGTAAACACGTTACAGGTGCATCCTGACGGACAGATGCTGGATGAGCGCCTGGCAACATTGGCGCGCTTGCTAGCACTTATGAAAGAGATCGACGCTGAGGCTTGAACTGCTGGCTAGCTTTCTTCTATGTTCTCGATACGAGAGTCATATATAGCTTCCTTTGTGCCGTGGCTCTCTCTTTCATGATCTCAGATTGATGCGCATCTCAAGCATCTGATCCTTCTCACCTACTTCTATAAAGCCAACGCGGCGATAGAGCGCAATGGCCCGCGTATTGGTGGGATCGACGAACAGATTGACGTAATTGGCGCCTTTTTCTCGCGCAAAGATGATGGCTCGTTCGAGCAAGCGTTGTCCAAGCCCCTGGCCGCGTACGTGAGCCTGCATGGCGAGGCCGATGCGCCAGCCGCGCGCTGGTTCCTGTGTGTCGTTGGGTTTGACGGTCATGGCCCCCAACCTCTGTCCGCTCCCATCAAGGGCCACAAAGGCAGGATCGGGATGCTCTGGCCACCTTTCCCAATACTGCTTCTCAGCCTGGCGCATGGTTTCGACACCATGGAGGGCTAAAAAGGTTGGTGAGGCCAGCATGGCCTCCCATATCATCTCTTGCAAAAACGGGATATCCTCGGCAGTCGCCTGCCTGATAGTGATCGGTCCAGTTACCATTGCTAGCACTCGCTTGACCTTCGTAGCTGCGCGATAAATCGCGCCTGAGCAAGCCGGTCGTTATAGCTGCCAGGCGCGATTTATCGCGCAGCTACGAAGGTCGAGCGACTTTTGAGAAGCTCTGAAAAGAGCAAGATGAGAGAAGCTTTTTTCTGTTCCATCTGCTATGATGGTCAAGTAACCGGAAGGTGACCTTCGCATACGCTTATTCAAAGGTATACCCAAAAAACTTCTCAAGACAAAGCTGTTTCGTTCTGGGAACATTTTACTTTATTATGAGCCTGTGCATCCATCAACGAGAGAGGAGGGCATTGCTTATGTGTCGAAATATCAAAACGCTTTTCAACTTTGAACCGCCTGTGACCGAGGAAGAGATTCAGGCGGCCTCATTGCAGTTTGTGCGCAAGGTGAGCGGCTTCAACCAGCCATCGAAAGCCAACGAAGCGGCATTCCTGGCAGCCGTTGACGAGATAGTAGCGGTCTCCAGTACTCTGCTTCGTTCGCTGGAGACAAATGCACCACCGAGGAATCGTACAGTTGAGGCTGCCAGGGCGCGGGCGCGCTCTGCTCACAGGTTTGCTAAGTAACTCTGCTGTGGCTTCAAATACACACGTCGGAGCAATCATGAAAGAGAGTGTTTTCTCCAGCACGACTCAGTTGGCAACCGCCATTCGGGCGGGCCACATTTCAGCCGTGGAAGTGCTGGAAGCGCATTTAGCGCGGATTGATACATACAATCCTGCTCTGAACGCCATTGTCACTATGGATGCTAAGCGTGCATATGAACGGGCGCAGGAAGCTGATAAAGCCCTGGCGCGCGGCCAGGTATGGGGGCCGCTGCATGGTGTGCCCTTTACGTTGAAAGATGCCCATGCGACGGCGGGCATGCGTACCACCACAGGGTTCCCAATGCTGGATCATGTCCCCCAGGAAGATGGCACTGTTGCTGCACGCCTCAGGGCAGCGGGTGGCATCCTCATCGGTAAAACGAATGTTGCCATGATGCTGGCCGATTATCAAACCACGAATCCCATCTTTGGCCGCACCAATAACCCCTGGAATATGGAACGCACGCCGGGTGGCTCCAGCGGCGGTGCGGCAGCGGCGCTGGCTGCCGGGATGACGCCGTTTGACATTGGCACCGATCTGTCCGGTTCGATCCGTATTCCGGCGCATTTCTGTGGCCTGTTTGGTCTGAAACCAACCGAGCAGCGCGTCCCACTCACCGGACTGATCCCTGGCCTTCCCCCGACACGAAGCGTCCGCATCATGTCCTGTATCGGGCCAATGGCCCGCACTGTCGAGGATCTGGCGCTGCTTTACGCGATCATCGCCGGGCCGGACGGACGCGATACCGAAGTCCCGCCGGTGCCGGTTGACGAGGTGCCACCCCTGGCACTCAAGCACCTGCGGATCGCCTTTGCCCCCACCTTTCCTGGCATTCCGGTGGCGATGGATATTCGCGGGGCAGTAGAAACTCTGGCGCAGCAACTCCAGCCATTATGTGCAGCCGTGGAAGAAGCGACGCTGCCTGCGTTAGATTTCAACCAGGAACTTATGAGCGCCGGTGCCTTAATTGGCATGATGACGGGAGCATTTCAACCGGAAGCGCAGGAACGACCGACCACACTTGCACAATACCTGGAGGCCCTTCACCGCCGTGACCAGTCCATTCTTGCGTGGGAGCAGTTCTTCGATACGTGGGATGTCCTGTTGTGTCCGCCCTCGATGGTGACGGCGTTTCCACATTGCGAGACGGGATCGCCGCTCCACGTTGATGGTCAGGAAGTAACGTATTGGATGGTAAGCGCCCATAGCACATTGTTCAATTACACCGGCCATCCAGCAGTCGTGCTACCGTATAAGCGGGATGGTGAGGGCTTACCCATTGGAGTACAGTTGGTAAGCAAACGCTGGAACGAATCGCGTCTGTTGGCGATGGCAAAGGCCCTCACGGAAGTGACCGGTGAGTTCCAACGACCAGCGGGCTACTAACTCCAGGATACGAGGTGAAGGTAGCAACCATCAAGGAGCTTTACTCTCACTTAACACCTGCATAATATCCTCTTAACTTCTATCGCTCGCCATTTAAACAAGCGAAGCTATACTAGTTATGAGTCATCCCGAACTTGTAAAAAAGTTCCCACACAGATGTTCGACTTTGACCACCTGCGAACAGATACTCCCTTGTTACCATATGCAGGCTAGAAGCGGCGAGTAAGGAAGTTCATCTTCTCGCGTAGGGGCTATGGCTTGCTTCCACAGGCGAGGCAAGCCATAGCCCCTACGCAGCATTCTGGCGCACATCTTTGCAAACGCAGCACACAGCTAGCTTTGGTGCTGCATTTGCATCTCTTGCCGCTTCGTTTTTCTAGCGGCTGCCGCCGCCTGAGCAGCAGCCTTGCGTCGCTCGCGCACAAGGGCCTGATGTTCGCTGCGCCAGGCTTCAATGTCGCTACTCGTCAGGGTCAGGATAACTCGTCGATCGCAGACCGCGTAGGCGTGGTCGCTGCCAGCCTTGTGGAAGCTGCCATAGCCGAGGATGGGAAGTTTCTTCTCTTCCAGCCAGCGTTTGCGCTCGCTCGTTGTGCAGCCAAGCAGCGTTTCGAGTTCCCAGGGTGGCACAGCCAGTTCAAGGGCAAAGACTTCAAAAAACTGGGACCTGGCGGTTTTGTCTGTCTCCAGGCGTGTCAGGAGATGTTGCACGAGATTGGCCTTGATCTCTCGTGTGCTGGCGGGCAGCTTGAGAAAGGTCAGAAATGCGCCCAGTTGCTCCTTGGAAAGCTGGGTCGTCCACTCTTCAGGCAAGACCACTCTTTCATCAAGTTCTGGCCAGGTCTCTTCTTGATCCTGCGCGCTCAAGCGTGTCAGAGCTTTGATCCAGGCTGGCTTCCTCTCTTCCTCCAACTCCCGCTGCCGTGTCAGGTAGACGACCCGACTGGCTTCGAGCTGAACCTCGTAGTGGGTCAGAATGTCGGGCCACAGAGCCATGAAATCCTGAACTACCCTGGGGATGTCGCCTTGCAAGACCTGTTTCAGCTCAAAGACATCTCCACGCGAGGAATGTACCACCGCTTCTTGATGGGCCGTCTCTGGTCTGACGCTATAGTGCGCTGAGAGCAAGGCCAGGCGTTGTCGTAGCTGGTCGGTTGGCGTAAAAGTGAGTGCAGGCGCGCCGCTGAAAAGCTTTCCTTCTGCCTCAAAGGCCTTACGAATCGTGCATACGTCAATACATATGTTGGCAAACTGCGCTCCCACCGGCTGCACGCTGATATACGGGCGACGCTGCTTCTTGCACCGGCTCTGGACGAGAATGCGCACCTCATGGCTCACATTCAGTGGAGAAAGCAGCGATGTAGTCGTCAATCTCATTATAGGGCCTGCTGATTTCACTCATATTTATTTGCCGTTTCTCCCAATCTTTCTTATAGTGATTTGCCTTCAATCCCGGACTCCTTATTTAGCCTATCAGGCATCAACGAGTGTCCACTGGATGCGCTTGCCTACGCTAGCGGCATAGCGTTGTAACGTAGATAGTCGAGGGTCGACGATACCCGCCTCTAAGCGCGCAATCGCGGGTTGTGAAGTTCTGATCCGCTTTGCTACTGTGCTTTGTGAAATTTGAGAGCGGCTTCGAATTGCAGTGAGGGCATCCAGCAGCGCGCGCCGTTGGCGCGCTTCCTCCATCAAGGAGGGAAACTCCAGGTTACTCTTTGTTGATTCTTCGATTAACTCATCAAGAAAATCTTGTTCCATTCAGGCTTGCCTTTCATTCTCTTGATTTACGCGCTTGGCCTTCCCTCGCTGGCGCCAGTCTGCCAATCTTTGTTCTGCTGCTTTAATATGAGTCCTGGGTGTTTGCTGTGTCTTTTTCTGAAATCCGTCTAAAGCAAGGAGTACGTGATGAAAACGCCCCTCACAAGCAAAAAGGATGCGATAAGCTTTTGTATTATAAATAGTGCGTGCCTCATAAATATCTTTGTGCAAATGGCGTGCTACTGATGTACCGTGTTCGCGCACATGCTCCATTTCCGCAAGAATTGCCGCCCGATCTTCATCGGGCAATGCCAAAAGGAAATCTTTGATGGGTCGTGCTCCATTCTTAGTTTGATAGTCGCGCCATTGCCTTCTATGATCTGATTGTTGACCACACACCGCATGCCCCTGTCTAGACAGTATATCATAATTGATATACTTTTTCTGCTCACTTATTCTCCATTTTATTCTTGCTGCATAAAAATACAGCGCTACTCCGATCTTTTGTTATATACAGAAGGTCTCCTTCTTGCCAGTGTAGCAGGCCCTTCGAGAGCCTGTTCGTTGCTCAAGGCAATGATAACAGAGGACCCTCACTGCGACCTCACCGGGTTTCACGATTACCTCACGATGTATAAGTATCAGCTTGACGAAAAAAAGATGCATATGTTAAGCTATATCTACCAACTGGTAGGTAGGTGAATGATGGTGAAACTACCCTTGCCTGATGCACGGAGCCGCGTAATTGAAGCGGCTGAACGGCTCTTCGTCGCACGCGGCTATTCTGCGGTCACACTGCGCGATATTGCGCAGGAGATCGGCATACGCCATGCCTCGCTGTACTATCATTTTCCACATGGCAAGGAAGAGTTGTATGTCGAGGTAACGGCTCAGCGTGTGCAGCGTTATGCCGAGGGATTGCGGCAGGCGATTCTGGGAGTGGATGGGGAGCATCAGAGGGGCGAAAAGAACGTGGAGAGCAGCCTGTGGCAAGCGCGGCTGCGTGCTGCCGGGAACTGGATGTTGGAGCAACCGTCGATGCACTTTGGTCGCCTGATGCAATCCGATATGCCTGCCATCAGCGAAAGTGCTGCCGAGCAACTGCGCGTCATCATCTTTTCCGCGCTTATGCAGCCTCTCGAAGCTATTTTTCGCGAGGCGCTGGGAAATGACCCGCTGCGGCGCGAGCGGAGCGTCACATACGCGGGGATGTTCTTCTCGTTGATCGAGGGTATCGATAATTTGCCCGCGCATTATGTGCAAGGCTCGAAGCACGAACTGGTTGATATCATGCTTGACGTGTTCGTCAACGGATTGGCGAACTAATCTGGAGTATACTATGGAAACAACCATCGGACAGGCAAAACCCCTGCACCCCTCACGTGTTCCCCGCAAGGACATGCTTACACTGTGGCTCGGCATCGCCTTCAGCGCGGCCTTCACCAGTCTGATCTGGCTAACAGGTGACGTCTTGAAGGTCTTCCCACATCTGCCGCAACAGGGGCCGCTGTGGTATTTCTGGAAACTGCCGTCTCCCACCATTGCTGGCGAGATCACCGCGTGGGGCTTCTACGCACTGCATCAGGTGGCAAGTTGGGGAACTATCTGGTACGCCCAGCGTCATGTGAAGAAGTACACCACAGGTCTGCACCCGATCAACATGCTGGCGCTGGGGATGAATGCCTCCTTTATTCTGCTCCACTTCGTGCAAACCCATCTCTGGTATGACGGCTTAGCCCAGAATGTCTCCGTACTCACGTCGCAAGGTTCGGTGATTGTGCTGCTGGTATGGGTACTGCTCATGGAGAACAACCGGCGTGGCCTCATCGTGGGCCACAAGTTGCCTTTTCCGCAGCGTATCATCCAGTTCGCTCGCAAATACCACGGTTACTTCTTCTCGTGGGCCATCATCTATACTTTCTGGTATCATCCTATGGAAAATACCTATGGGCATCTCATCGGCTTCTTCTACATGTTCCTGCTGATGTTACAGAGTAGCCTGTTCTTCACTCGCATCCACATCAATCGCTATTGGACCTTCACCCAGGAGGTACTCGTGCTGTTTCATGGCACGTTGGTCGCGCTGTACCAGGGGAATGGTCTCTGGCCGATGTTCCTCTTCGGCTTTGGAGGAATCTTCATCATTACGCAGATGCATGGTCTGGGGCTGAAAACGTGGATGAAGTGGGGCTTCCTGGCGCTATTTGTAGCCGGAGTAGTAGTTGTCTACAACATTACTGGGGTCAGTCATCTCTGGCAGGTTTCGGCGATTCCCCTCATCGACTATCCCGCTGTGATTGTGCTGGCGCTGATTATCGCTGGCATTGTCTATGCGACGGGTTGGCGACGAAATGCGCTGGCCGCTCAGAAGCCATAGAGCAGAAAGGATACTTCGCTATGCCTATCCTCAAAGATAAAGTGGCGGTTGTCACCGGCAGCAGCAAGGGACTGGGGTTGGCCATCGCCCAGGCATTCGCGCGCGAGGGGGCAGCAGTCGTGCTCTCTGGTCGATCGGCGCAGGCGTTGCAAGAAGCGGTGGCGCAACTGGAGCAGCAGGGAGCGCGCGCGAGCTGGCTGTTGACTGACGTTGGCGACCTGGAACAGGTCAGGAGGCTTGCTAAGCATACCGTTGAAGTGTTCGGTAGCATCGACATCTGGGTGAATAATGCTGGCTACGCGAGTGTCTACGGGCCAACCATAGCCATAGACCCGCGGGACTTTGAGCGTGTGGTACGCACAAATATTCTGGGAGAATACTATGGTTCGCTGGTCGCCATCCAGCAGTTTCTTGCACAAGGCGGGGGCGGGAAGCTCATCAATTTGTTAGGGCGAGGCGATAAAGCGCCCGTGGCTTTTCAGAATGCCTACGGCTCCAGCAAAGCCTGGGTGCGCAATTTCACGCTGGCCCTGGCGAAGGAGCAGAAAAAGAGCGGCATTGGCATCTTTGCCTTCAATCCGGGACTGGTTGAGACTGATCTCCTGCGCAAGGTCGATGTGGTGGAGGGTTATGAAAAACAGCTCAAGGGCTTCGAAGCCATCATCCGCCTGTGGGCCAACCCACCGGCTGTCCCGGCGGAACGCGTTGTCTGGCTGGCCTCGTCCGCCACCGATGGCAAGACCGGCCTTGAGGTACAGGTGCTCACCCCACGCAAGCAGCTTGGCGGAGGACTGCGAGAACTGCGCCGCCTGTTGAAGCGCGAACCGGCGCGCGATACTTCGGTGAGCGTGAAGCTCATTGCACCATATCAACCATGATGCATGGATGCTTTAGTACCTGGTTGCCAGTTTCGCCTTATCAGGCATCGACGAGCGTCCACTGGATGCGCTTGCCTACGCAACCAGCGAAGTAAATACCACCAATCGCAGCGTCGTCTGATGCTGGCTGGGAATCCAGTCTCCGGCGCAGGTGATCAGGTTGAGGAAGGTACCCGAACTATTGCCGAATATTTCCTGGATGGGGGCATTCTGCGGCTCGTAGAAGACGACGCGTGTGACGCGGAAATGCAGCGTTTTGCCATTGCTTCCGCTCACCAGCACCTCGTTGCCGACCTGCATCCTGCGCAGGCTCCAGAAAATGGCTGGCCGCCCGCCCGGCCGATCAAGGTGGCCATCGATGACCGCGCTGCCAGGGTCGCCTGGACGGGGACCACCCGTATACCAGCCCGCGTCTTCCCATGGATTGCGCGTTGGTGTCGCCAGGTTTCCCGTGGGCAGAATGCTGACCGGCTCGATGGACGCGTTGATTCCCAGCGCGTGAATAATCAGGCGCCTGGGTAGGGCCGCGCTGACCACTGTAGAGGTGGGCAGCGCGGTCGGCGTCAGGGCTAGCGGCGTTGCCCCGGTATCAAGCGGGGTGCGCCGCGCCAGCGGTTGAGCGCTCTGCGCCGCCCAGCCACATCCACTCAAGGCAAGCACAAGCAACAACAGGCAAAAAAGCCCGCATGCAGCAGTGATTCGTCCTTCAAGAGGGCAGCTACGACGCATATGCCAGGCGACGCGTGACCGCGCTTGAGCACAAGAGCAGCAGGGCCAGCATGCCTAAAGCCCATGAAAGCAGTGGCGGCGCATCCGTTGAGGTTACAACGGGGTTAGGATCGCTCCCCGTCTGCGGCAGACCCGGTATACCACTCACCTGAGCCGGCACAAGTTCGACTTTCGGCACTCCCTGGAAGAGACCAACCGCGAAGATGCTGGTGACGGTGTTCTCTTTGAGCGTCGTTGACAGTGGAAGCGTGGCATTGGCAGACGCCGCGAGTACATCGAAGGTGTAGGCACCGGCAGGAACCGAGAGGTAACTGCTGGCCTCTTGATAGCCGATCCCGTTCAAGACGGTATGTCCACCGGCAGCGACATCGACCGAACCTGCGTCCGGTGCGAGGTGGTAGACGCGTACCTTGGCTTTGCCAGCCACAATAAGGTTATTGTCCTTAAAAACCTCCAGCGAGACGTTGGTAGCGCTCGTGCCAATGGCGGCGACAGTATAGGCAATACCGGGGCTGACCGCCAGGGTCTGCGTGATGACTGCCGCCCCGATGCCTTTGCCCACCAGGGCGATCTGCACCTTGTGAGGCCCCGCTGGGATCGAGACATAGCCGGTGATCGAGCCGAAGAGGAAGCTGCTGAGCAACTGCTTGCCATCTACAAAGACATCAGCAGAGCCAACATAGGGCGAGGCGTGGATCACACGCACAAAGGACGGGCTCGCGGCCCGCGCGGCCACAAGCTGGATGCCCAGAATACTGAGCAGGGCCACAAGGCCACAGACAAGCGATACACGATGTATCAGAAGTAGGAGTGGGCGCCGATGCTTCATCTAATATCCCCCTTATAGTTGTATACAACAAGTGCAGACTGTACGTATAAAAGCACGCACATGCACTTACGGCAAATGTAGGATTGAATGCTGGCATCAGAGAATTGCATGCGCTTTGATCATAAGTAAAAATACATTTCTATCTATGAATACGCCGCTTGCTCTAGAATGGATTACCGTTTACGGGTCAATAGGATACAGAGATGCAGCAACCTGAGCGCTACTTTGTAGTATAACGGATAGCGAACTTGAAGATAACCCCTATAACGGCTATATCCAGATGGCAAGCGAGTTGTAAACCGCATCACCATCACGCGCACAGGCATTTAAGGTGCGCATAGAAGCCTTCTAAGCAGGCGGCAATAGTACTATGCCGTGTATTTTCTTTCACCACCGGGTCTTTTGTGATAACATACTATAGCTATGATCGTATGGATCGCTCGTTCGTTTATGCGAATACCTATCCTTTAGCTTAATGTAAGTGCGCCCTTTCCTGCACTAAAGGAGCAATATGCTACAAGAACAGATGACACTTCCTATTGGAGCAATAGTGCAAGATAAATCTGGCGACCGCTATCGTGTGGAAGAACTCCTGGGGAAAGGCGGATCAGGCGCGGTGTACCTCGTCAGAGACCGGCGCACCCGGGAACACGTGTTCGCGCTCAAAGAGATCACCGACCCGAGCAATCAGGATCGCCAGCGCCTGTTGTTTGAATGCGAAGTCCTCAAGCGGCTCGATCACACGGCCCTTCCTCGCGTCTACCATGTCTTTGGGAATGAGAAACTCAAGCGTGTCTATATGCTAATGGAATATATCCAGGGGAAGAACCTGGAGATTGTGCGTCGTGAGCAGCCGGAGCAGCGTTTTTCGCTGGACCTCGCCTTAAATATGATGTCTCCTATTGTGGATGCGCTTGTCTACATGCACCATCAATGGCCACCTATTGTGCATAGAGATATTAAGCCGTCGAACATCATTGTGCCTCGCGATGGACGCGAAGCTGTACTGGTGGATTTTGGGACTGCCAAAGAGTACCTTCCTGATAAT
>JBDTHH010000083.1:0-2898 GCA_039937055.1 Ktedonobacteraceae bacterium
CCGCGCTGGCTCCCAGACATGGCAGCGATGCCCCCACGCTGCTGCGCCGCGCGGACGTAGCCATGTACACCGCCAAACAGACTCATGAGAAGTATGCTCTCTACGATGCCATTCATGATCAGTACAATCCGCAGCGCCTCGCGCTCATCTGCGATCTGCGACAGGCCATTGTCTCGCGGACACTGACCCTGCATTACCAGCCCAAAGCCGATCTGACCACAGGCCAGGTACTCTGCGTAGAGGCCTTGCTGCGCTGGCACCACCCCACACGCGGCTTTATACCTCCCGATCAGTTCATCCCCCTGGCCGAGCAGTCCGGGCTGATTGCTTCTCTCTCGTATATGGTGCTGGAGACAGCTATCCAACAGTGTAGACTCTGGATGGATAGCGGCTTTAAACTTGAGGTGGCTGTCAACCTCTCGATGCGCAACTTGCTGGATACGGAGCTGCCGGATACGATTGCCGGCCTGCTCGCACGCTATGGTGTTCCGGGCCGCCTACTCTGTGTCGAGGTGACGGAGAGCGCGATGATGACCAATGTGGAACGCACGCACGATGTGCTGATGCGCCTGTTTGAGCAGGGAGTGCGCATCTCCATCGACGATTTTGGGACCGGGTACTCTTCGCTGGCTTATCTCAAGCGCCTGCCCATCGACGAATTGAAGATTGATCGCTGCTTTGTGCAATACATGACCAGCATCAGAAGTGACTCCTCTATTGTGCGCTCTACAGTGTTGATGGCCCACCGCCTGGGTGTGCGCGTGGTAGCCGAAGGGGTGGAGGACCAGGAGACCTGGGATCTCCTGGCAAGCATGGGCTGTGATATCGCGCAGGGCTATTACCTCTCGCGCGCGCTACCCGCGCCAGAGCTTGAGAGCTGGCTTAACACGACCTTCCAAGCCGCGCGGTCTTCTGAGCAAGAGACAGCAGCTATAGCGTAATCAGCCCTTTTTGAGCCGCGAGGGAGACGGCCTCGGTGCGATTGGTGGCTCCCAGCTTGCTGATGATCGAGGTGACATGGAACTTGGCGGTGCGCTCGGTGATTACCAGGTGGGCGGCGATCTCTTTGTTGGGCATGCCCTTTGCCAGCAAGGTCAGAACTTCAAGCTCACGCTTCGTCAGCGGCTCATAGTAGGACATACGCTGATCACCAACACCGTGAGCGGTTGTGGGAAGGCTATGTTGGCTATGTTGCTCCATGTGGCGCAGCAGTTTGGACGCGACAACCGGTTGTAACAGGGAGCCGCCCTCCATGGTGACGCGGATGGCGTTGAAGATCTCTTCGCGTGGGGCCCCTTTGAGCAGGTAGCCATTGGCGCCTGCCTGCACTGCATGGATGATGCGTTCGTCGTTGTCAAAGGCCGTAAAGACGATGATGCGTGGGCTGACAGCGCGCTGCCGCAGGCGGCGGATGGCCTCCACACCATCCATGAGCGGCATCTCCAGATCGAGCAGGATGATGTCGGGTCGCGCCTCCTGCACGATACGTAGCGCCTCATCGCCGTTCGCCGCCTCCGCGATGATCTCAAAATCGGCCTGCGTCTCTAGCACCGCCCGCAACCCTTCGCGTACAATAGGATGGTCATCGGCAAGCAAAATGCGCACCATCGCCTATGAACCTTTCTCTTTGTATGCTATGCGAACATCGATACAGGTGCCATCTCCCGGCATGCTCTGGATACAGATGGTACCACCAAGCAGCCTGGCGCGCTCGCTCATGCCAGTCAGCCCGAAATGCCCTTCGCCCGCGTAATCCTTCAGCGTATCGGGATCGAAGCCGCGCCCGTTGTCCTGCACCCGCAGGTGAAGTTCTTGCTCGTCCAGGGTGAGGGTCAGCGAGATATGCTGCGCCTGCGCATGCTGGCAGGCATTGGTCAGCGCCTCCTGCGCGATGCGATAGATCCCGGCCTCTACGCGTGCCGGCAAGACCTGAAAACCGTTGCTGGGGACGTAGGCATATTGCACATCGCTCCCACTCTCATTGCGCGCGCGCCGCACCAGCATCTCCAGAGCCTCGGGGAGCGCGCGGCCTTGCAGCAGGGCGGCTCGCAGGTCCACCATAGAGCGGCGCGCCTCTTCAAGATTGCCGCGTGCCAGGTTCAAGGCACGACGAATGGCGGCCTGCGCGCGCTGCGGCCGCGAGGTGACCAGCGCATCGGCGGTCTCCAGTTGCAGAGTAATCGCCGCCAGACCCTGTGCCAGCGTATCATGGATCTCGCGCGCCAGGCGGTTGCGTTCCTCGATGGTGGCCAGGCGCGCGGCGGCGCGTGTCTTCTCGGCGGAGAGTCGCGCGCGCTGCATCGCCAGCCCGATCTGATCGCCGATGATGTGCAGCAGTTGCAGTTCCTCTACCTGCAACTCGCGCCAGTCCTCGCTGGCAACATTCAATACGCCGAGCGGAGTATTGCCCGCGTAGATAGGGATGCTGGCATGGAAGCGCAAGCCCCAGGAGGTGGGGTCACTGTCGCGCTCGGCATTCTTCAAACGGCTGCAACGCAGCACGTCGATATTGGCGGCATCCGCCATGTCGCCCCGCAGGAAGGTGTCCAGGCAGAGACAGGAGCCGGTCATACGCTCCCGGTGCTCTCCCAGGTACGGAGGCAGGGCCTGGGCCGCCGCCAGGTACGTCTCGCCCTGCTCATCCAGCAGCCAGACCCAGCCCGTCTGCAAGCCAAGCAGTCGCGTCACCTGCGCCAGCACCTCCTGCAACGCATCATGCACATCCACCTTGCGGTTCAGATGGCCCGCGATAACATACAGCACCGCCAGGTCACGATTGCTCCCTAGCAGGGAGGAGGTCTCTTGATGTTTGGGAAGGTTGTCCTGTTCTTCACCCGATTGTGTCATCATACTAGATGATATCATTTTTTCGTAGGGACCCGGTTTATGGCGTCCGCC
>JBDTHH010000084.1:0-15694 GCA_039937055.1 Ktedonobacteraceae bacterium
GGGCAGTCCACGTGGGCGTAGTGCCGCTTCTCCGTCTCGTACTCCACGTGGGCGATGGCGATGGTGATACCGCGCTCGCGCTCTTCGGGGGCCTTGTCGATCTGGTCGAAGGCGATGTACTTATTGGTCGAGTTGGCTTTGGCGAGCACCTTGGTGATCGCCGCCGTCAGCGTCGTCTTGCCGTGGTCGATATGTCCAATCGTGCCCACATTCACGTGGGGCTTGTTTCGCTCAAATTTCTTCTTTGCCATGAATGTTCCTCGCTCACCTCTCAGTGCTCAGTGCAAACGTTCGTGCGCCAGGGACTGCACCTTTGCTATGGCACGTATGGTTGTTGTATTATTCCATCTTAATTGCTGCCCAGCATGTTTGCTGGGGCAAGCCATAAAATGTACACAGAGGGTCGCCCCTTCGGCTCCTCTTGCCCGCCGACAATACGGGTACCCTCGCCCATATCAGCCTGGTAGGCCGCCTCCCTGGTATCGGCTCCAGGCTTCTTATGCTAGCGACTCGCCTTCGCGATAATCTCTTCGGCAATCGCTTTCGGAACAGGACTATAGTGCGCGAACTCCATCGAATAACTCGCGCGCCCGCTGGTCATCGAACGCAGATCGTTCACGTAGCCAAACATTTCGGCCAGGGGCACATGCGCGCGTATCGTGTACATTGATCCACGGCTCTCCATGCCCAGGATAGTGCCACGGCGACCGTTGAGATCGCCCATCACAGAGCCGTAGAAATCTTCGGACGTGGTGACCTCCACCAGCCTCACCGGTTCCAACAGGATAGGACCAGCTTTGCGGGCAGCCTCTTTAATAGCCATCGAGCCGGCCGTCTTAAAGGCCATTTCGCTGGAGTCCACATCATGGTATGAGCCATCGAAGAGCGTGACCTTCACATCGATCATGGGATGCCCGGTCAGGATACCGTTCTCCAATGTCTCGCGAATGCCGTTCTCGGTAGGTTTGACATATTCTCTGGGGATCGTGCCACCCACGATGCCATTGACAAACTCAAAGCCCTTGCCGCGCTCGTTGGGAACGACCTTGATCCAGACATCGCCGTACTGGCCATGGCCGCCGGTCTGGCGGATATGCTTCCCTTGCGCCTGCGCCTCGCGAGTGATTGTCTCGCGGTACGCCACCTGGGGTCGTCCGACGTTGGCCTCGACCTTAAACTCGCGGAACATGCGGTCCACGATCACCTCAAGGTGTAGCTCGCCCATGCCTTGAATGATCGTCTGTCCGCTCTCGGAGTCAGTGTGCATCAGGAAGGTCGGGTCCTCTTCCGCCAGTTTGCCCAGGGCAATGGACATCTTATCCTGATCGGCGCGCGTCTTGGGTTCAATGGCGATATCAATCACCGGCTGTGGAAAGTGGATAGCCTCCAGGATCACCGGATTCTGCGAGTCGCAGAGCGTATCGCCGGTAAAGGTGTTGCGCAACCCGACGGCGGCGCAGATGTCGCCAGCTCGAATCTCGTCGATATCCTCGCGATGGTTGGCATGCATTCGCAGCAGGCGTCCCACGCGCTCTGACTTCCCTTTGGTGCTATTTTCGATTGCGGCGCCCTTGTTAAGGACCCCCGAATAGACGCGCAGGTAGGACAGGCGACCCACGAAGGGATCGGAGACGATCTTGAAGACCAGGGCACTGAAAGGCGCGCTGTCATTAACCTCGCGCGTCACCGTCTCCTGAGTGTCAGGATTGATGCCGGCGAGCGGGGGAATATCCAGAGGCGAGGGCAGGTAGGCAATGACCGCGTCCAACATAGCCTGCACGCCCTTATTTTTCAGCGATGAGCCGCACAGCACCGGCACCAGGGTCCCGGCGATGGTGGCCCGCCGTAGCGCGTCCAGGAGTTCTTCTTTGGTGATCTTCTCGCCCTCAAGATATTTGAGGGTCAGCTCCTCGTCTGTCTCCACGATGCGTTCAACCATCGTCTCGTAGTGCTGCGCCACCTCGGACTCCATGTCCGTTGGCACCTGTGTATGATCGGACTTCGTTCCCAGGTCGTCGGTAAAGACCACTGCTTGCATCTCAAACAGGTCGATAAAGCCCTTAAAGGAATTCTCGCGTCCAATCGGGATCTGTATAGGGACGGGGGACGCGCTCAGCCGGTCGCGGATCATCTCCACGGTCCGCCAGAAATCGGCGCCCACGCGGTCCATCTTATTTACGAAACAGATACGGGGGACGTTATACTTGTTGGCCTGCCGCCAGACAGTTTCAGATTGCGGCTCGACACCGGCTACAGCGTCAAAGACAACGACTCCGCCATCCAGCACGCGCAGGGAACGCTCGACCTCGGCCGTGAAGTCGACGTGGCCCGGCGTATCAATAATATTGATCCGATAATCCAGCCAGAAGCACGTCGTGGCGGCTGACGTAATCGTAATGCCGCGCTCCTGCTCCTGGGGCATCCAGTCCATCGTCGCCGCCCCTTCATGCACTTCACCCATGCGGTGAATCTTCTTGGTATAGAAGAGGATGCGCTCGGTCGTCGTGGTCTTGCCCGCGTCAATATGCGCAATGATACCGATATTTCGAGTTTTTTCGAGTGGAAATTCTCTAGGCATGTTATGTTGTTACCAGCGATAATGAGCAAAAGCCTTGTTAGACTCTGCCATTTTGTGGGTCTCCTCGCGTTTCTTAATAGTCGCACCCTGCCCTGCGGCGGCGTCCATCAGTTCGCCCGCCAACTTATCCGCCATCGTCCTCCCGGTCCGGGAGCGCGCGGAGCGGATCAGCCAGCGCATCGCCAGGGCCAGGCCGCGGTCCTTCCGAATATCTACCGGCACCTGGTACGTCGAGCCACCGACACGGCGGGGCTTCACTTCCAGGCTGGGCGTCGCATTCTTCAGCGCCTGCTCAAATACATCGAGCGGCGGCCGCCTTTGCTTTGTCTCAACCGCACTAAACGCATCGTACAGGATACGCTCAGCCAGGCTGCGCTTCCCGTCCGACATCAACTTCCCGATGAAGCGAGCCACGTTGCGGCTCTTATACTTGGCATCCGGCACATCAGGCCGCCGTAAAACTCTTTTGCGTCTTGGCAAGGTCTACCGCCTCCCTTTTCTCTGTCTCTGTCTGTCTGCTCATGCTGGCTTCAGCCGAAGCCTGGAACTGCACACCTGATGGCAAGAAGGCTATTCTTTCCCGTACCGCGAGCACCTCCGCAAAAGGGGTGCGGCCGCGAGACCAGGGGCTACCTTTCTGGGCACCAGAAAAGGCGTCGTTTCGATAGTAGCACCGGCCAGCCGCGCTCACAGTTTATGCGAGTCTGGCCAACAGAGTGATCGCGAGGATCACTTACTACCATCGTATACGGACGCCTACACGCGAGTGCCTATCTATGTGCCGCTCTCCCTGAGATTGTTTGCTTGCACATGGAGAACACTCGTCTCTCACCATGAACCGGGCGTGTGAGGCCTGAATTCACGGCGATGCGTGATGTGCCGACCTACCTGAGGCGATCAGGTGGTATCGGGTAGAGATGCGGCACGACAGCCTGTGCGTGCCTGGCAGCCTCTACAGCCTTTACTTCCTACCGCCCTTTGCCGGGGCTGCCTGCCCTGGTTTGGGCCGCTTGGCTCCATACTTAGAACGACCACGGCGACGCTTGGAGACGCCATCGCTATCCAGCGTACCGCGAACAACGTGATAGCGCACGCTTGGCAGATCCTTCACGCGCCCACCACGGATAAGCACTACTGAGTGTTCCTGCAGATTATGTCCCTCGCCTGGGATGTATGCTGTCACTTCCATCAAGTTGCTCAGGCGAACGCGCGCAATCTTGCGCATAGCCGAATTCGGCTTCCTGGGCGTCATCGTGCGCACCTGTGTGCAGACGCCACGCTTCTGGGGCGATCCCCGCAGGCGCTGCGTCTGGTTTTTCAGCGCGTTGTATGAATACAGCAGCGCCGGTGCCTTAGACTTTTTTGCTCTTCTTGAACGACCCTTACGGATCAGTTGATTGATCGTCGGCAACGAGCGATCCTCCCCTATCTTCAGTCCTAGTAAAGAGGGCGCGAAGTGTCGCACCCTCTCATATGTGCGCGGTATTACATGGTATCACTCATCGGTGAAGCTGTCAAGTGTTACCCCAAGGGTACCACTGCCGCTGGCGGCCCCGATGCCAGCGGGGACCGGGGCTGGCTGGAGGCGCAGTGCCGCCGCCTGCTGGCGCGCCAGCAGGTCGCGACGCCGTTGCGCCAGGCCAGAGCCGGCTGGGATGAGTTTGCCAATAATCACGTTTTCCTTCAGACCAACCAGGTGATCAGTCTGTCCCTCGATGGCCGCCTCGGTCAGCACGCGCGTCGTCTCCTGGAAGGAGGCCGCCGCCAGCCAGCTATCGGTGTTCAGCGAGGCCTTGGTGACGCCCAGCAGGACGGTCTGGGCCGTGGCAGGTTCGCCGCCCTCAGCCAACACGTGCGCGTTGGTGTCGGAGTAGACGAAACGGTCCACCAGGTCGTTTGGCAGCATCTCGGTATCGCCCGGCTCGTCTACGCGTACGCGGCGCAGCATCTGCCGGGAAATGACTTCGATATGCTTATCATTAATATACACACCGGTGTTACGATAGACGCGCTGCACCTCTTTGACGAGGTACAGTTGCACAGCGTCGCGGCCCTGGATACGCAACACATCCTGCGGGTCGCGCTGGCCAGAGGTGATCGGCGTTCCAGCCTGGATCTTCTGTCCCTGCGTCACCGCCAGGTTGCGCGCGGCTGGGATCGGATACGAGCGCTCGTCGCGCTCCTCGAAGCGAATCGAGACCATGCCATCGGCATTAATCTGGATCTCGCCCTCGGTGCGGCTGGGCACAGGCTGCGGCTCGCTGCCGTTCTCTGGCGGCAGCATGGCGATCACCTGATCCTTTTGGATCTGCTCGTGATCATTAACGAGCACTTGGCTGCCGGATGGCAGGGTATACTCATCAAAGAAGACGTTGGTGGAGACCACGCGCACAGTGCGCGCGCCGGTGTTCTCGTCCTTCAGGATCTCAACGACGCCATCGATCTCGCTGATCTCGGCCTTATCCTTGGGTACGCGTGCCTCGAAGAGTTCCTCGACGCGCGGCAAGCCCTGGGTGATGTCACCCTGCGCGCCGGCGATACCGCCGGTGTGGAAGGTACGCATCGTTAACTGCGTGCCAGGCTCACCGATGGACTGCGCGGCGATGATACCCACCGCCGTACCCAGGCGGACCATCGCGCTGGCCGCCAGGTCGCGACCGTAGCACTTGCGGCAGACACCATGTTCCGCCAGACAGCCCAGCACCGAGCGCACGCGCACGGCAGTGGCACCTCCGGCGATAAACTGGTCCACCACATCGTCGGTGATTTCATCGCCGGCCTCGATAAAGCTCTCATAGCCGGGGATGGTCTCCGCCAGCACACGCCCCACGACGCGCTGGCGAATATCCGGCAACATCATCTCCTTGCAGTCAGCGTCCGTGATCAGGATGCCTTCGGTGGTATGGCAGTCCTCCTCCGTGATGATCACATCCTGCGCAACATCGATCAGGCGGCGCGTCAGGTAACCCGACTCGGCGGTTCTCAGCGCCGTATCCGCCAGACCCTTACGAGCACCATGGCTGCTGATGAAGTACTCCAGCACGCTCAGGCCCTCGCGGAAGTTGCCACGAATTGGTATGTCGATGATCTTGCCCGACGGGCTGGCCATCAACCCGCGCATACCCGACAACTGGCGGATCTGCTGGAAGCGCGCCTTGGTGGCGCCCGACTTGGCGATGGTATAGATCGAGCCATACGGGTCCAGGGTGGCCTCCACCATCTTCGTGACGTTCTCGGTGGCCTCGTTCCAGGCATCGATGGTCTGCTGGTACTTCTCGTGGTCGGTGATCAGACCGTCGCGATACTGCTCTTCCAGCGCGGCGATCTTAGCATCGGCCTTCACCAGTTCGTCCTGCTTGCCTGTTGGCACCTTGACATCGCTAATGGCGATGGTAGCCCCAGCCTTGGTAGCGAAGGAGAAGCCCAGGCGCTTGATCTCGTCGGCCAGTTCTGCCGTCTTGACGCGCCCGTACTCCCTGTAACATTCCGAAATGATCTGGCGCAGGTTATCCCTCTTCATAGGATAGTTCTTGAAGCGCAGACGCTCCGGCAGCCCTTCATTGAAGATGAGGCGCCCGACGGTCGTCTCGATCGGACGATTGTCCGTGTGCGGGATCGGCGGCGCGGGCAGCGGCTGATCGTAGATGTTTCCATCTGGTATGCGCACCTTGATCGGCGCCTGCAGATCAATGATGCCATGATGGAAGGCCAGCAGCGCCTCGGTCGCGTCGGTAAAGATGCGGCCCTCGCCCTTCTTGTTAGGACGGTCCTGAGTCAGGTAGAAGCAGCCCAGCACCATATCGCCGGTGGCGCCGATGGACGGCTCGCCGGTGGCCGGCGCCAGCAGGTTGCGCGTCGACATCATGAACTGGCGCGCCTCGTCCTGCGCCTTCTCAGAGAGCGGCACGTGGACCGCCATCTGGTCGCCGTCAAAGTCGGCATTGAAGGCCGAGCAGACCAGCGGGTGGAGCTGGATGGCACTGCCCTCGACCAGGACCGCTTCAAAGGCCTGAATACCCAGGCGGTGCAGCGTAGGCGCGCGGTTCAGCAGGACGGGGTGATCTTTGATCACCTCTTCCAGCACATCCCACACCTCCGGCTTCACACGCTCCACGAAGCGCTTGGCGCTCTTGATATTGTGCGCGAAGTTCTGTTCAACAAGCTTGCGCATGACAAAGGGCTTGAAGAGTTCCAGAGCCATGCGCTTGGGCAGACCGCACTGGTGCAGCTTCAACTCCGGCCCGACCACGATCACCGAGCGACCAGAGTAGTCCACGCGCTTGCCGAGCAGGTTCTGGCGGAAGCGGCCCTGCTTCCCTTTAAGCATGTCGGAGAGGCTCTTGAGTTTGTGATTACCGGACCCGGCCACGGCGCGACCGCGGCGACCATTATCGATCAGCGCGTCGCAGGCCTCTTGCAGCATGCGCTTCTCGTTGCGAATGATGATCTCAGGTGCGCTCAACTCCAGCAAGCGCTTCAAGCGGTTATTGCGGTTGATAACGCGGCGGTACAGATCGTTCAGGTCCGAGGTTGCGAAGCGACCGCCGTCGAGCTGCACCATGGGGCGTAGTTCTGGCGGGAGCACTGGCAGGACCGTCAGGATCATCCATTCCGGAGATGTATTGGACTTGCGGAAGGCCTCGACGACCTTCAGGCGCTTGGTGGCCTTCTTGCGGCGCTGCCCAACCGTTGAACTGATCTCGTGGCGCAGGTCGCCTGAGAGCTTATCCAGGTCGATATCATGGATCAGTTCACGCACGGCCTCCGCACCCATGCCGGCGCGGAACACATGACCAAAGCCGTCCTTTAGCTCGCGAAAGCGGTTCTCCTGCAGGAGGTCCATCTTGCGCAGGCCTTCCAGATCGCGTCGCAACTGCTCCAGGCGATGGCGGGCATCGGTGCGCTGCGTCTCCAACTGCGACTGCACCGAGTCGATCTGGACCTGGTAATTCAGGCTCATACGCTCGGCATCGCGCTCGCTGCCGGTACGCAGATCTTCAAGCGCGTGACGCGCCTGCTCGGCGGTATCGTTGCGGCAGGTCTCGGCGACACGTTCCAGCAGCTCGATATGCTTTGTTGAGACGGTATCACCCTCTTTGATGATGACCTGGCCAGTTGGCTCAAAGATGATCGGCTCTTCCGGCTGCGTGTCCTTGGCGGCGCGCAACTGTGCCAGGGTCTCGCTCTCGGCCTGGCGCGCGCGCTCCAGATCGTGCTCGCGGTCCTCCTGAAGCTCGACCTGGCGGGTGGAGACACGCTGCTGCTCGCTCTGAATCTCCTGATTACGCTGCTCCTTGAGGGTTTCGACGCGCTCCACAACCTGGTCATCCAGGCTGTGTTCCAGGTCGGCGAGCATCTGATCGATGTGCGTCATTTCCTGCAAGCGAGCCTCTTCGTCGATGTGTGTGACTACATAGAGCGCAAAGTAGAGGATGCGCTCCAGGTTGCGCGGCGAGAGATCAAGCAGGAGGCCGATGCGGCTGGGTGTCCCCTTGAAGTACCAGATGTGACTCACAGGGGAGGCCAGCTCGATATGTCCCATGCGCTCGCGGCGAACTTTGGAGCGGGCTACCTCGACGCCACACTTGTCGCAGACGATGCCCTTGAAGCGCACGCGCTTATATTTCCCACAGTAGCACTCCCAGTCCTTGGTAGGGCCGAAAATGCGCTCGCAGAACAGCCCGTCCTTCTCCGGTTTGAGTGTACGGTAGTTGATGGTTTCCGGTTTCGTGACCTCGCCATAGCTCCAGCCACGAATCTGCTCCGGGCTGGCAAGGCTGATCCGAATAGCATTAAAATCGTTTACTTCGAGCATGCATCCTCCTATTGATCTCCCTCGAAACCGGACAGGTTAATGCCCAGCTCTGGCATCACATCGTTTGAGGTATCTTCAACGAACTGAATCTTCTGCTCATCCTCGTTGAGAACTTCGACATTGATGCCAAGGCTCTGCAACTCTTTGACCAACACTTTAAAGGACTCCGGTACGCCAGGCTCCATAATGTTCTCGCCCTTGACGATGGCCTCGTAGGTCTTGACACGACCCACCACGTCGTCCGACTTCACGGTCAGGATCTCCTGGAGGATATTCGCCGCGCCGTAGGCTTCGAGGGCCCACACTTCCATCTCGCCGAAACGCTGGCCACCGAACTGCGCCTTACCACCCAGCGGCTGCTGCGTGATCAGGCTGTATGGGCCGGTTGAGCGGGCGTGGACCTTATCTTCGACAAGGTGGGCCAGCTTGAGCATATAGGTATAGCCAACGGTGATCGGTTGATCGAAAGGCTCACCAGTGCGCCCATCGTACAGTTGTATCTTGCCCGTCTCGGGCAGATTGGCCCGGTGCAGGAGTTCAACAATATCGTCTTCCGTGGCTCCGTCGAAGACCGGGGTAGCGATCTTGAAACCCAGCGCGTGCGCGGCCCAACCCAGGTGCGTCTCCATGATCTGCCCGATATTCATGCGGTGCGGCACACCCAACGGGTTCAGAATGATGTCCACGGGGGTGCCATCCGGCAGGAACGGCATATCCGCGATGGGTAGCACGCGGGAGATGACGCCCTTGTTGCCGTGGCGTCCGGCCATCTTGTCGCCGGCGCCGATCTTGCGCTTCTGGGCAATGCTCACGCGTACAAGCTGGTTGACGCCCGGCAGCAGTTCGTCGCCGTTCTCGCGCGAGAAGACCTTGACTTCGACGACCTTGCCGCGCTCGCCGTGTGGCACGCGCAGGGAGGTATCCTTCACCTCGCGCGCCTTCTCACCAAAGATGGCACGCAGGAGTTTCTCTTCCGCCGTCAATTCCGTCTCGCCCTTGGGGGTGATCTTGCCTACCAGGATATCCTGCGGCCCGACCTCCGCGCCGACGTAGATGATACCGCGCTCGTCCAGGTTGCGCAGGCCCTCTTCGCCCACGTTGGGGATATCGCGCGTGATCTCTTCAGGCCCCAGCTTGGTATCGCGGGCGTCGATCTCGTATTTCTCAATATGGATCGAGGTAAAGAGGTCCTCGCGCACAATGCGCTCGCTGATCAGGATGGCATCCTCAAAGTTGCCGCCCTCCCAGCTCATAAAGGCCACCAGAATATTCTGGCCGAGCGCAAGTTCGCCATCTTCCGTCGAGGAGCTATCGGCGATGACCTGGCCGGTCATCACGCGGTCGCCCTTGTGAACGATGGGGCGCTGGTTGATGCAGGTGCCAGCATTGGAGCGCACGAACTTGCGCAGGCGATGGCTATGCACCTCGCCGTCTCTATCTACAATCTCGATCAGGCGCGCGGTCGATTTGACGACCTCGCCATCCACATAGGTCACAAGCACCTGGCCGGAGTCGATGGCCACCTGGCGCTCGATGCCGGTGCCGCAGACAGGTGACTGCGGGCGCAGCAGCGGCACCGCCTGGCGCTGCATGTTCGCACCCATCAGCGCGCGGTTCACGTCGTCGTGCTCCAGGAAGGGGATCAGGGCCGTAGCCACGCTCACCGTCTGGCGCGGCGACACGTCCATGTAGTCCATCTGCTCCGCGCTCTCCATGACGAACTCACCCTGGTAGCGGGCCAGGACGCGGTCCTCGGCGAATTCGCCGTTGCTGGAGAGCTTGGCGTTGGCCTGGGCGATCCAGAAGTTCTCTTCGTCATCGGCGGTGCGGTAGTCCACCTCGTCGGTCACGAAAGCCTTGACGCGCACCTCGGCGTCGCCCAGGGTCTTCGAGAGCTTCTTGAAGAGCGAGTCGGTTACGCGCACATAGGCGCGCGGCTTGACCAGCACGGTGCCCTTCTCGTCTTTCACCTCTTCGCGCTCGTGTCCGATGACGCCACGAAACTCGCGGCCGATCAGGTGCGGGTCGTTGGCGCGCAGGCGCTTGTAGACCTTGCGGTAGGGCGTCTCGACGAAGCCATAGGGATTGATCTGGCCATAGGTTGCCAGGTTACCGATCAGACCAATGTTCGGACCTTCCGGCGTCTCAATCGGGCAGATGCGGCCATAGTGCGAGCGATGCACGTCGCGCACATCGAAGCCGGCACGCTCACGGGAGAGACCGCCAGGACCGAGGGCCGAGAGACGGCGCTTATGCCCGATCTCCGCCAGGGCGTTGGTCTGTTCCATGAACTGCGAAAGCTGGCTGCCGCCGAAGAACTCTTTCATGGCCGCCACCACCGGGCGAATGTTGATCAAAGCGTTGGGTGTGGCCTGTCCCGGCTCCTGGATGCTCATGCGCTCTTTGACGACGCGCTCCATACGCAGCAAGCCAACGCGGAACTGCGTCTGGATCAGCTCGCCGACGCAGCGCACGCGGCGGTTGCCAAGGTGGTCGATATCGTCTTTGCGCCCGTGGCCGTTATTCAGTTGCACCAGGCGACGAATGATATTCACCAGGTCGTCCAGGGTCAGCGTGCGATGGCTCTGTGGGATCGAGAGATCAAGCTTCCTGTTCAGTTTGTAGCGCCCAACGCTGCCAAGGTCATAGCGGCGCGGATTGAAGAACAGGTTCTTCACCAGCGAGCGCGCATTATCGATGGTGGCGGGGTCACCGGGGCGCAACTTCTTGTAAAGTTCGAGCAGAGCCTCCTCTTCTCGCTTCACGGGATCACGATCCAGGGTCGCCTGAACATAGCGCACATTCGGGTTCACATCGACGCCTGTAAACGCATCGAGGAGGCCCTGGTCGGTGGTCAGGTTCAGATCTTCGGCGTGCCATTGATCCTTCGCCAGGCTGGCAATCGCGCGCAGCAGGGTTGTGATCGGCAGCTTACGCTTGCGATCGATCTTGACGGTGAGCAGGTTTTTATTGCTGGTCTCAAACTCCAGCCAGGCGCCGCGATTGGGAATCAGCTTGGCGGCATAGAGCTTGCGGCCGGTAGTGGCGTCCTCATCGACGGTGAAGTAGACACCGGGCGAGCGCACAAGCTGGCTCACAACGACACGCTCCACGCCGTTAATAATGAAGGTGCCTTGCTTCGTCATCAGGGGAAAGTCGCCCATGAAGACATCTTTCTCGATGATTTCGCCGGTTTCCTTATTCACCAGGCGCGCCTTCACGGTCAGCGGTGCGGCATAGGTGGCATCGCGATCACGACATTCATCCTCGCCGTACTTTGGCTTGCCAAAGGGTTCAGGAGGCACTATGAATTCAAGACTAAGATTTTTGCCTGTGAAATCTTCAATGGGAGAAATTTCTTCAAAAAGCTCGCGCAGACCTTCTTGCTTAAACCATTCAAAGGACTCAAGCTGAATCTGGATGAGGCCTGGCATCGGCCGAATATCCGGAATACGCGCAAAAGAGACACGCTCAGGATGTGCGACAGCCCTGCTGATTACTGTCATGTGTGATTTTCTCCTCTCACCTGGTTGCTTACAGAGGAAGACAAAAGAGGCACACGTGTAAAAACGCACGTCTCAGGGAAAACAGAAAACAGAAAAAGATAAGTGCCAATTGTCAATTGTCGCTGCCTATAATGCCTGTCTTGATCTCTATTGGCCTGTTGTGAGAAACGTTCTGCGACAAGAAAAGTAACCGCCTATTGCTTTCGCAAGCGGTTACTCCTACTCCCGACGTGTACATATTGCTTCCGTGTCATCCACATGCACGTTCCCACATAATTGAACGAGCCAGGCACCACAACAGAAAAGGGCAAACCAGGCGCAGTCCCCCGCTTAGCTCCCTGTTTGCTCGCGGATAGTTCACGCGTGCAAAAAGCCATGACAACTCCCCAGAATAGCGGTGTGTTCATTTTCATTATACTCATTCACGCGTATGCTGCCGCTGTCGTGTGCAGTATCCTTTGCGGATTGTGTAATAACAACACCCTTAGGGGATGGTGGGGAACAAAGTTTTGTTAAGCGCCTCTCTCGTTTGCTGTGCCTGTTATGGTGCCTCGTTTTCTCTGACCTGCCTGGTACGGCAGTTTTTAATTATACGACCTTAGTCAAGCTTTGTCAAGTGTTTCTGTGACCGGATTTTTGGACCTTGCGAAATTCGCGCGTGACCACGTAGGGGCGCCGTTGACTAGCCGCGCATCAGGCGGGATCGTGCTGCCATTGGGCAACAGGCGGGCTAGTCAACGGCGCCCCTACGCAATGATGGCCTCCTCCAGGGCCGCGGCGATCTCTTCACCCAGGCCAGGATTCCAGGGGCACTCGGCAGCGATCCAGCGCGCGCGCAGCAGGTACAGGAGCTGGCGTTGATCCTGCGGGGTCAGCAGGGCCAGTTCGACCAGCGACTCCGGCACCCCCGGCGAGTGGATCGCGAGCGCAAAGTCATCGATTATGAGCGATGCATGGTTATTGAGATGATAGGTGTGCGGCGACCCCATTTTGCAACAGAAGGAGACGCAGCTCACACCACCGAGCAGCATGACAAAGAGTACCGGGATGGTGATGACCAGCCCTACAATGCTCAAGAGCACGGCTATCCCTGTAGCCAGGAAGGCCAGAAAGGCGTGAGGCAGGCTCAACGTCCAGCCCAGCAACATTTCTGGCATCAGCCCTACTAACGCGACAGCGAAGCAGGTGAGCGCGGTGGTAATTACCGAGACAATGCTCGCCAGGTTCTTATGCGAGAGATCGCGTACAGTGATAGTGCCGTCGCTCACCAGCGTCAGCATCTTCCGTGTGTACCCGGTCCGCAGCGCGTACTGGAAGCGCACGGCCATCGCGCAACCGGCGAGCGACAACAGCGCAATGTACCAGAACAACGCCACCAGGACATCCTGCCATTTGAGATAGAGTGTGAAAGCATGGGAGTAGGTAGGGAGAAGCAGCGCGCTGAGCAGAGTAGCAGCGAGCGCGCAGACCAGAAACGCGCCAAAAAGCAGCCAGCCCCGCAGACGATTACGCCGGTAGGGACCGTCTCCAAGGCGAAAAATATAGCTGTCTCTCGTTAGTTGTATCATCAAAACTCGCGGCCACAAAACTCCTGCATTCAGGCAGGCAGAAAGAGGAAGCGCTGCTTCTCCTTCCTGAACATTCTTCGTTGGCTCTAAAAACGAAGACGAATCAGGATGACACACGGTTACAATTTCTTGTTAGCGTAGCGATGATGGCATGCCTACATGCATACGTTTGAAGAGCCTGGTTATTCGTTGCGCAGGTCGTCAAAGAGGACGGTGTGGATGTAGCGCTCGGAGGCGCTGGGGAAGATCGTGACGATCACTTTGCCGCGATTCTGTTCTTTGCGCGCCTCCTGGAGGGCAGCCCAGGCGGCAGCCCCGCTGCTAATGCCTATCGAGAGGCCGGCTTTCTCCATCACGTAGCGGGCAGTGGCGACCGCGTCCTGGTCGGTAACGGTGATCACACGATCGATCAGGTCTACCCTGAGCGTATCGGGTTGAAAGCCGGCACCCAGGCCCTCGATGCGATGGGGGCCGGGGCGACCACCCGAAAGCACGGCGCACGACGCGGGTTCCACGGCCACCACCTCCAGCGACGGCTTGCGGGCGCGCAGGCCCTCCGCCACCCCTGTCAGGGTGCCACCGGTGCCGACGCCGATGACCACGATATCCACCGCGCCACCGGTCTCCTCCCAGATCTCGACGGCCGTGCCTTCGCGATGGGCGCGGGGATTAGCCTGGTTATAGAACTGCTGGGGAAACCAGACATTTGGCAGTGTTGTACGCAGTTCAATGACTTTGTTAATCGCGCCGCGCATCCCCTGGTTGCCGGGAGTCAGAATCACCTGGGCGCCAAAGCGGCGCAGCAGCAAGCGACGTTCGAGGCTGATGGTGTCGGGCATGGTGAGGATGCACTGGTAGCCCCGCGTGGCGGCGATCCAGGCCAGAGAGATGCCCATGTTGCCGCTGGTAGGTTCGGTGATAATGCCGCCGGGACGCAGCAGGCCCTGGGACTCGGCCTCGCAGACCATTTGCAGCGCAACGCGGTCCTTGACGCTGCCTCCGGGGCTGAACATCTCCAGTTTCGCGAGGATGGTAGCATCAATGCCAGTAGTCACGCGCTTCAAGTCCACAAGCGGTGTACGACCAACGAGGTCGATCACATCCTTTGCCCAATGGGCCATAAGCGTGCTTAGCCTTCCTGCACCTCTGGTAGCAAAGCCCGGATCAGCATGAGCAGTTCCTGGACGCTAAATGGCTTGCGGAGCAGCAGCCCTGTCTGCAACCCCATACGATGCAGTTCCCAGTCGTGACTACCAGTGATGACAATTATTGGTATATGTTTTGTGTTGCTGTGACCGCGCAGTATCTTGTAGAGGGACACACCATCAAGATTGGGCAGACCCACATCCAGCAAAATCAAGTCCGCGCCCAGCTCTGGCAGGCGGTCTTTGGCATCTTTCCCATCGGAGAAAATGTGCAGGCGCCCGTATCCGGCAGATTTCAGCACGTCGCGGAACATATCTACGAGCCTTGCATCATCCTCTATCAAAGCTATAAGCTTGCCGTTGCGCGATACTTCCTGTCGATTAACAACCACTTGCTACCATCCCCTTCCATGAGACCCGCTCTCCCGCGTCCATCATACACCGTAAGGGTACGATACAGCACGCCCCTAGATATAGTACATTGTCTCCACACTACCTGTACGATGCCGCTGCGCCAGCTCCTCAATGGTGGTAGAGGCCAGGATCTGTTGGGTCATCTCGTCGATTTTTTGCCAGACCTCGCGCAGGGCGCAGCCGGGCGAGAGCTTGCAAAAATCCGGGTTGGGCAAACATTCCATGGGGGGTACGTATCCCTCCAACGCCTGCATCACCTGCGCCATCGTGATCTGCGAGGGCGGCTTTGCCAGCATATGCCCACCTCTGGGGCCGCGTACACTTTTCACCAGGCCCTCTTTACGCAAAGCCATCAATATCTGGTCGAGATACTGCTCAGGAACATATTGCCTGCTCGCTATATCCGCGCTTTCAATTGGCCCCTGCCCATAGTAGGCAGCCAGGTCAAGCATCGCCCGCAGGCCATAATCACCTTTCATTGTCAGCTTCATCGCTATGAACCTTATCTGCCCTTTCAGAAAAGGGACGAATACCCTGAGCAATACCAGTTTCTTTTACTGCTAGAATATATCAGTTGTAAATCGCTGTCAATGGGAGAGACATAGCCACATAGAATACCCCTTTCCGCGTAAGGGCGCGCCCCTACTGTGACGCGGCTTTGCGTTGCA
>JBDTHH010000085.1:0-16644 GCA_039937055.1 Ktedonobacteraceae bacterium
ATGGGAATGGACCGCGCAAACCGTTCCATCCTCGCTTCATCTCTCATTTTTTACTGTAATCGATTCTCACAGGAGGGTCTCCTTTTGAATTACTTGTCGCCGATGGGCAAGCCGGGTCCCTACGCGGGCAGGGGCGTTTCCACGCGGCGAGTGCCAAAGGTAATGGGTTGTCCTATCCACAGAACCTGTTTTAGACAGCATATGCTATCGTAGTTTATAGATGCAACTCTACCGCACTGGCATAGTCACACACCTCTGGCGGTATCGCATAGACAGGTTAAGATATCCGTGCCCGGTGGGGTAAATCTTAACGCTGACGGTAGCTCTCTCTCAATAGAAGCATAACGATAGAGGTGTATAATTATTCTGCACGCGTGTTACGACGTGTAGCCCTGATCCGCGTGGGGGCGAGCGAGTATTAATTGGATAGGGGTACCAGGTGTCTACGATTTTTTTGGACCGGGATGGGGTGATCAATGAAAACCGGGCCGATTATGTGAAAAGTTGGGCCGAGTTTCGCTTCTTGCCGGGCGCGAAAGAAGCTATAGCCATGTTGACGGGGGCCGGTCATCGCCTTATCGTGTGTACGAACCAGGCGGGAATCGCGGGCGGCACTATCGCGCGCGAGGCGGTTGAAGATATTCATTATCGCATGCTTGAGGAGGTCGTGTGGGCCGGTGGGATGATCGAGAAGGTCTATTACTGCCCCCACGCTAAAGATGTGGGCTGCGGCTGTCGCAAGCCGCGACCCGGCATGCTGCTACGCGCGCAAGGGGAGTTGGGTCTCGACCTGGAAGACGCGGTATTTATCGGCGATAGCATGACAGATGTCCGCGCCGGGCTGGCCGCTGGCGTGCGCACCATTCTGGTATTGACGGGTCTGGGCCTGGAGCAATTTCACAAACATCATCACGAGGCCGGTGGGCAGTTTCGCATCATGATGAGCCTGAAGCATGCCGCTGATAGCATTGTGTCGGGCAGGTATATGCCTGCCGGCATGCCAACCTCTCTGGAGCGTGCCTGTTATTCGTCTATCGGCATGAACAGATAGCTCTCTCTATAATAGCGCTCTTCCTGCATCTCCCACTTCATATGATACAATTGAATTCAAAAAGGGTAGGAACTTTCGGAATGGACGAGATCCCTATGGACGAGGTCAACGAAATCCATCTTTTGCCAGAAGACCTACAGCGAAAATCTCTTGCTGAGCGCGAGATTGTTCTGATGTCTGATGACACACGTACGGCCATAGATATCCTTGAACGTGCTGGTTGGGCGATTCTGGGGTGGGAACCCTGGTTGAAGCTTCCTGATGGGACCCATATGCATCCCGTCATAAGTGGTGATTTCCCCCGAGAAGCCCTGGAAGATTGGCCAACCTACGTTCACCGCTCCGCACAGCTTTGTCGCGACATGCTGGAGGAGGAACAACGAGAATGGGATCAAGGAACCTTTTTGCCGCCCGACTTTCCACCCTATTGGCGAGAAAAAATCCCATCGATGATTCTCTACTTCTGTCTTACTGCTGCTGATAGTCACTGGTGTTCACAACATAGGAAAACAATACATTTTGTCAAGATTGCGAAGAAAGACTGAGTCCGCGTAGGGAGCCGGCTTGCCGTCCGTGTCAGGCATCCCTTGGGGTGCCTGCGCGGCTGCCTGGTCGCGCACGTGAGGCCGGCACACGGACGCGGCAAGCCGGCTCCCTACGCGGGATGGGACCATTTCACCTGTGCAATGATGCTTGACAGAGTATTACCCTTTATGGTTCAACAGCGTACCCAACTCTCTACAATATGTCAGTAACTCCCGGAAGACAGGCAACTCCTGCAGCGCGCTGGCGCAGCCGACGAGGATGAGTTTGCGTTGCGCGCGGGTCAGGGCCACGTTGAGGCGGTGGGGGTCGGTGAGGAATGTGCGCAGGGGGCTTTCCAGGTCTGGCGGCTGGGCTGTGGCGAAGGACATGATGATTACTGGGCGCTCGCCGCCCTGGAAGCGGTCTACCGTGTCGATGCTCATCGGCGAGTCGAATGGGAGCGCCTGCCAGCCGCGTGCCGCGTTGGAACTGAAGAGGTAGCGCCGCAGGTTCGCGACCTGCGCGCGATACGGTGCGATGATGCCGATGTCTCGCGGCGCAATGCCTCGCGCGAGCAGCGCGGCGACGATATCGCGTACCGCGCGCGCCTCGCTGTTGCTGGTCTTCGGCTGGCTGTTGCGCGTTTCGCTGCCGACATCCAGAAAGACCAGCGGATGTCCCGGCCGGATGGCCCGCATGATTGAGAGGCTCTCCGTGGCTGGCAGCGGCCCGCCGGGCAGCGTAAACTCCAGCACGCGCTTCGCCACCGAGGGGTGTGCCTGCAACTGTCCCTCGTAGAAGAACTGGGATGCGAAGCCCGCGATCTTCTCGTTCATGCGATATTGCGTGCGCAACGAAACGCTGGCGCTGACGGCTTCGGGCTGCTCTTTCCTGTAGTCATCATCCAGGCGTTTGAGGTTGTTGAAGAGGGAGTCGGCCAGGCCTGCTTGCGCGGCCTCTTTGCTGAGTACCAGCGGCGGGAGTTGTTTTTCATCGCCCACCAGGATGAAGCGCTTCGTGAAACGCAGCGCCCCCAGGATGGCAGGGATGGTGAGTTGCCCGGCCTCGTCGATAAGCGCTACATCGAATTGCAGCAGCGGATCGTCCTGCGCGTTCTCGATCGACGCGGGCGCGTATTTGTCGGATGACCACGTGGCCGTCGTTGAGGCTACCACCGGGATCTTACGCAGTATCTCGCGTACCGCGCGGGTCTCCTGGTATAATCCATCGGACGAAGCTGGCTGCGCGCCTTGCGCGTGGAGCGCGACATTTTTTAAGAGCCGCTCCTGCACCGCCTCGTCCACGCTGCGGTCATGGCCCAGGCGCACATAGTCGTGAAAGCCCTCGCTATTGAGCCGTTTGAGCATATTGTCCACTGCCTGGTTCGTGAAGGCTGCCAGCAGAACGCGCTGGCCCTGCTGGCACAGGCGCTTGACGATCTCGGCGATGACGCTGGTCTTACCAGTGCCGGGCGGACCGTGGACCAGCAGGTAGTCCTGCATCTGTAGTGCGCGCTCGACGGCCAGGTTCTGCCCAGCGTTGAAGTCTGCCCTTGTTGATATCGCGAGCGTGCTGAAGCGTGGTCGCGCCTTGCCAGATACCAGCTCGCGCAGGTGGGTATCGGCCTGGAGCCAGCGCACAAGGTTCTGCACCGTGCGCACATGCACAACATCGGTGCCATAGCGATCAATCAACGAGGGCTTGCTGATGAGTTCCGGCGTCCAGATCGTCACCTGTTCGGCGCTAATGCTCATGATGGAGCCTGTAACCGCGTCGCCCGTAGTAGGGTTGCCATCGCTGAGCAGGACCTCATCGCCTACGCGCAACTCCGAGGTGTTGGTGCAGGCAAAGGCTTGCAACCACTCGCCCTGTCCCGTTGGCTGCGGCCTACCCAACGGCTTCAGTCCGCTGATCGCCGTTCCCCGCTCGATATGCTCAATCACCGCCGTTTTCCAGAGCAGCGCCTGCTGCTGCTCCCCCTCGCGCCCCTCCATCCCCAGCAGGCGATAATACTTGGCGAAGAACTCGCGGTCGTGTAGGGGCGCGTCCGGGGCGTGTCCGGGAAGGACGCGGGCCAGCGGCGTGTTAACCATGTCGATTTCGTGTAGGGAACCAACCCCGTCATTTTCGTGTGGTGGGGCGCAGGCCCGCGGCGCCCCTACATGAAATGCGGGATCGTGTTCGTCATGATTCCTCCCGTGATCTTGTAACTGGGGGCTGGCCTCATCATTTTCGTGTAGGGGCGCCGCTGGCCCGCGCCCTACACGACCGCGTGCATCGTTCCCGTTATGTCCTGTCGCGTCCTCCTCGACAATATCGGGTTCTGGCGGTTGCCAGTCGAGGAGGGATGAGATGCGCTGGCACTGTTCGAGCATCACGCACCTTGTGCAGCGTGACGGGCCGGGAGGAGCGGGTGGGGTGCCGGTTACATGGCTGAGCACCAGGATGTTGCGTTTCTCGTTGACGCGCTGGAGTTCGCGCACGGAGAAGGGGATGCCGAAGGCCTGCGCCTGGCCCGGTGTGCCGCTGTAGAGCAGGGTAGCGAGCGCCTTTTTCATGCGCGAGTCCCGGCGCACCGTCAGTAGCGCGTGGTAGCCGTAGACCTGCCAGCGATGGTTGGCGCGTGGGAGCTGGCCCGTGCTGCCGCCGGTCTTCAATTCGAGCAGGCGCTGGCGGCTTGATTGGCGCCAGAGCAGATCGAGCCGCCCCTTGAGGCCGATCTCCGGCGCCAGCAAGAAGGTTTCGGCGCGTACTATATTCTCGCTGCGTTGCTCCTCCGCGCCTGTAGCTTCGCCCTCGTCGTAAGAGGCAGGCATATCCCACAGGGTCGCGCGCTGGTTCTCAAACCAGGTTGCCAGGCTTTCCAGGTGGGGCACGATCTCGGCGTGCAGCGCTACGGTCGAGACATTAGCCAGCGCCAGGTCAACGCTGCTGCGCGCCAGAGCCTGCGCGAGGTGGCGGTGCAGCGCGGCCAGCGTCGTCTCCTCGCCGTGTGCCGCGTGGTTGGTCATCAGTTCGCCCCGGTCATGTTCCTTGAGTAGTTCTTTGAAGCAGGTATGTACCAGGTTGCCACGGATAGCCGCCGCCGAGGTTGGCGAGGGCACGAGGCGGTTCAAGAGATACTGCCGCGCACAGTATTCGGCGTGGTTGAGGTCAGTGATGTTGAGCAGCGTATCAGGCTCCAGGATGGCGAGGGTGTAGGAGTTGGCCTGGTAGCGGTGCAGTGGCCGACCCCTGTACTCGACGATAGTGGGGGGCGCCGGCAGGTGATAGACGCGCAGGGTCAGGTCGGAGATTGGATGCGAGCACGCGACCAACTCTTTCACCAGATTGTGATAGTAGCGCGAGAGTTGTAACGAAGCGAGCGTGGTACCGGTATCGATGGTAATGAAAGGCAGCTTCTCGCCGTTGACCTGGATCTCCCTGGCGGAGACCACGCGTCCTTCAAGCTGGGGGACGGCGCACGCCGGTCGCTCAGGATCAAGTGCGCAGAGAAAGCAGCCCTGGGACGTTCCTTGTGCTTCCAATGTTGGCACCTTTCTATGGCTTCTTCCCGGCCCGGTCTTCCGTCTAGTACATATGTTTGCACTGTGAGTGTAGTGTACCGGATTCTCCAGGAGAATGCAATGCGTAGCCCCCTAACCAAAAAGCCCTGGTCGGGTCCACAAAGTGCTTGACATCGCACAAAGCGTCGGCTATAATGGACACGTCGATCAATCAGAAAGTACTGGCGCATGTCTCTCTCTGGGCAGTTACCAAAGTGGACAAATGGAGCTGACTGTAAATCAGCTGTCTTCGACTTCGGGGGTTCGAATCCCTCACTGCCCACCAGCTAGCCGTAGAACGCAAGCTTTGGGCATGGCACACGCCATTGCCCATGTATACTGTATACAAGGACTAGCACTGGTATAGCACTGGCCCGTGTGGCGCAGGGGTAGCGCGCAGTCTTGGTAAGACTGAGGTCATGGGTTCAAATCCCATCACGGGCTCCTGTGGTTTCTGAAGATGCCTGGCTGTATACAACGCAGGCACCTTCACGAATAGCCGCGCAGGACTATAATAAGGGTCTTGCCGCCGTCTTCTGAAAAGATCGTCGCTTCCTTTTCCATCCAGCCTCTATCCGAATGCATGATAAGGATCAAACGGTCTGGGTGAAGAGTAGAAAATTATGTACAACTAGCGATCAGGCTCTCAGAAGACGGCTGCTGCATGTCTATAGGGAAACAACTACGTTTGTTGGCTATCATCTGAACTGATTGCAGGCACAGGTTGAATGGCAGGAGGAGCCAGCACAAGTTATGGCAAAGAAGAAGTTTGAGCGAAACAAGCCCCACGTGAATGTGGGCACGATTGGACATATCGACCACGGCAAGACGACGCTGACGGCGGCGATCACCAAGGTGCTCTCCAAAGCCAACTCGACCAACAAGTACATCGCCTTCGACCAGATCGACAAGGCGCCCGAAGAGCGCGAGCGTGGTATCACCATCGCCATCGCCCACGTGGAGTACGAGACGGAGAAGCGGCACTACGCCCACGTGGACTGCCCTGGCCACGCCGACTACATCAAGAATATGATCACCGGGGCCGCCCAGATGGACGGCGCCATCCTGGTGGTGAGCGCCCCCGATGGCCCCATGCCCCAGACGCGCGAGCATATCTTGCTGGCGCGGCAGGTGGAGGTGCCAGCGATGGTGGTCTTCCTCAACAAAGTCGATATGATGGACGACGAAGAACTGCTCGAACTGGTAGAGCTGGAGGTGCGCGAACTGCTCTCCAAGAACCAGTTCCCCGGCGACGATGTGCCCGTCATTCGTGGCTCGGCCCTCAAGGCGCTGGAGAGCAAGGGCGACCTCTCGCGCAACGACCCGGACGCCGCCTGCATCTGGGCGTTGATGGACCAGGTCGACGACTACATTCCCACTCCGGAGCGCGCCACCGACAAGCCGTTCTTGATGCCGGTGGAAGATGTCTTCGGCATTAAGGGACGCGGCACCGTGGCCACCGGGCGTATCGAGCGCGGCATCGTCAAAGTTGGCGAGTCGATCGAGATCGTGGGCATGCAGGATGCCACACGCACCGTGGTGGTGACCGGGGTGGAGATGTTCAACAAGCTGCTGGATCAGGGGATGGCCGGCGACAACGTGGGCTGCCTGCTGCGAGGGGTGGAGCGTGCCGACATCGAGCGGGGGCAGGTGCTCTCCAAGCCGGGGTCCATTAAGCCGCACAAGGTGTTCAAGGCGCAGGTCTACGTGCTCTCGCGCGAAGAGGGCGGGCGGCACACGCCGTTCTTCAACGGCTACCGACCGCAGTTCTATGTGCGCACGACGGATGTGACGGGGGCCATCAAGCTGCCGGAAGGCGTGGAGATGGTGATCCCGGGCGACAACATCGAGATGACCGTCGAGCTGATCCAGCCGGTGGCCATGGAAGAGGGAGTGCGCTTTGCCATCCGCGAAGGCGGACGCACCGTGGGGGCAGGCGTCTGCACCCAGATCATCTCATAACATTGTCGGGCGTAATGAATTACGCCCGAACCATTTGCGCCCCTGCATGCATTATAATTGTAGAGGAGGGGCGCAAGGTATCGTAGCATTTTGATGATAGGCAAACCATGTATTGCGCTCCCGCATCATAAAAATGGGGACCCTTAGTACAACAGGCAAACGCGAAACGTGAACGGAGAAAAACATGGCTAGCAAAGCAAAAGAGAACCGTATTGTGGCCACCCTGGCCTGCACAGTGTGCAAGCAGCGTAACTACAGTACCTCGAAAAACAAGCGAAACAACCCTGAGCGTCTTGAACTGCGGAAATTCTGTCCGACATGCCGTGTGCATACAGACCACCGCGAGACCAAATAAGGCAGTGAGCAGCGCGGTCACTACCGATTGAGAAAGGTTGAACGTGGCAAATAAGATGGCCGAAAAAAAGAAAAACGTCAGTTCAGACCGCATGGTTGAGCCAAAAGCACAGACCACTGAGAAGAAGAAAAACGTCAGTTCGGACCAGATGGTCGAGCCAAAAGCCCAGACCAGCGAAAAGGTGAAAAACGCCAGTTCAGACCGCATGGTAGCAGCAAAAGCCCAGACCAGCGAAAAGGTGAAAGTCCAGGCGAAGGAGGTCAAAGCTGTGGCACGCGATAGCAGAGCAGCGCCCCCTTCCAGGCGAGACAAGAGACCATCCGCGCTCGCCCGCCTATTTAACACCCCGGCTGGACGTTTCGTGCGCGAGTCCTACTATGAACTGCGTTACAAAGTTACCTGGCCGTCATTTATAGACGCGCGCAACATGACCTTTGCCGTTATTGTGCTTTCGCTGGCAGTTGGCTTATTATTGGGGTTAGCGGACTTAGGGCTGTTTCAGCTCTTTAAGGTGCTCACCGGCAGTTGAGGTCAGGTCGATTGTTACCAGGAAGGCATGAGGGAAACGCTGTGGCTACAAAACAATCCAGAGAAGATGAGCAGGACAACGCGGGTATACCGTCCGATGCAGCCATGCAGAAGGCAGGAGCAGCTGGCATGGGCGAGCGGGTCTGGTTTGCTATCCACACCTACTCAGGCTATGAAAACAAAGTCAAGAGCCACCTTGAAGCGCGTATCGCCTCCATGAACATGCGTGACAGGATCTTCCGCGTCGTAGTACCCATGGAAGAAGAGGTGGAGATCAAGCAGGGTCAGCGGCGCACGGTGCAGCGGAAAGTCTTCCCCGGCTATGTGCTGGTAGAGATGATTATGACCGACGAATCCTGGTATGTCGTGCGCAACACACCTGGTGTCACCAGCTTTGTAGGCTCCGGTACACGGCCTATTCCTCTTCAGGAGCACGAGATCAAGTCGATCCTGAAACAGGTATCCAAAGAGACAGATAAGCCCAAGGCCAAGATCAGTTTCGCGAAAGGTCAGAGTGTGCGGGTCATCGATGGCCCCTTCACCGAATTCATCGGCACGGTCAGCGACATTAACATGGATCGCAACAAGGTGACTGTGCTGGTATCGTTCTTCGGCCGTGAGACGCCGGTCATCCTGGATTTCCTCCAGGTTGAAAAAATCTAGGTTGAAAAACCTGACGTTAGCAAAAAACCACATCTTCTTGAGGAGACGGCAAGTATATGGCAAAACGAGTCAGGGCTGTAGTCAGACTACAGCTTCAGGCAGGCAAGGCAACCCCGGCGCCGCCAGTCGGAACCGCGCTTGGTCCTCATGGTATCAACATCATGGGGTTCTGCAAGGAATACAACGCGAAGACCGAAGCGCAGGCGGGCACGATTGTTCCTGCTGAAATTACAGTGTACGAGGATCGCTCTTTTACCTTCATCTTGAAGACACCGCCGGCACCCTTTCTGTTGCGCCAGGCGGCGGGCATCGAGAAGGGTTCAGCCGTCCCCAACCGCACAAAGGTCGGCACGATTGGGCGTGACAAGCTGCGCGAGATCGCCGAGATAAAAATGAAGGACCTGAACGTACACGATATCGAGGCTGCCGAGAGAATGGTCGAAGGCACCGCTCGCAGCATGGGTATCACTGTCGAGTAAGGTCTGCTACACACGGAACAGGACTACCGGCATAGATAGTCTACTGGTTTCATAGAATCAGGGCCCGCCAGTCACTGCGGTTCCTTTGCCACAAGGAGGGCTATTACAGATCATGGCAAAACATGGTAAGAAGTATCTAGAGGCACAGAAGCTCATTGAGCCGGAGAGGCTCTATCTGCCTCAAGAAGCGATTACGCTCCTCAAGAAGATAAGTTACGCGAAATTCGACTCGACGGTCGAGGTTCACATGAAGCTCGGCGTTGATCCCCGGCATGCTGACCAGATGGTGCGCGGCGTTGCGATGCTGCCCGCCGGTACAGGTAAAGATGTCAAGGTGTTGGTCTTCGCGCAGGGCGAGAAAGTCAACGAGGCCGTGGCGGCTGGCGCGGATTTTGCTGGCCTGGACGACCTCATCAAGCAGATTGAAGACGACTGGTTTGGCTTCGATGTGGCTATCGCCACCCCCGATGTGATGGGCAAGGTCGGTAGATTAGGTAAGAAGTTAGGTCCGCGCGGCCTGATGCCAAGCCCTAAAGCTGGTACCATTACCTCCGATGTCGCCAGGACCATTCGTGAGGTGAAGGCCGGCCGCGTCGAGTTCAGGGTCGACAAGACCGCGCTGCTGCACGTTCCGGCCGGCAAAATCTCGTTCAGCGAAGAGGCGCTGATGGCGAATATCACGTCAGTCATCGACTCAGTTATGCGCGCCAAGCCGAGTGGCTCTAAGGGCAGCTATGTCAAGAGTATCGTGCTTGCCTCTACGATGTCACCTAGCGTGCGCCTGGATATACCCGCGACTGTGGCACTCAAACCGTTATCATAATTCATACGAACCGAAGACAGCAAGTATGTGCCTACGCATGTAAATGGTGCCGGTTGCCGGTATCAGCTTGCCGAGGAAACGTCTATTCACAGGTCCTATGCTCTATGACCGTCCTGGAGCTAACCGGGGTTGGTCACAGAGCACCGGCATGGATACACATTCTTCATGACCTTCGGTGATCAGCCGGAGGTCATTTTTCTTTCATTTGATAGAAGTTTTACGAAAGGAGGGAGAGCGTTTATGCCTACACAGGAGAAAGCGGATAAGATCGACGAACTGGCAGAGAAACTGGCGCGTTCGGCGGTAGCGATCCTGGTCCAGACACAGGGTCTGACGGTCAAGGATATGAACGACCTGCGCAACAAGATGCGCGCGGCTAAGGTGGAGCTCCAGGTCGCCAAGAACACGCTGCTGCGCATCGCAACGGAGCGCAACAACATGACCGGGGTAAACCCGGACATCTTCAAGGGCCAGACAGCGGTCGCATTCGGCTACGATGACGAGGTAGCAACCGCCAAAGCCGTAGCTGATTACGTGCGCACATCCAAGATCGTCCTGCTCAAGTCGGGGATACTCGGCGGGCGCACACTCAGCGCGGCCGATGTCGAAAACCTGGCGAAGATTCCCGGTGGCAAGAACTCGGCCAAGGCCCAGATCGTCGGTACTATCCAGGGCCCGCTATCTACAACTTACAGTCTATTGACCGCGCCATTGCGCGATCTATGTTATGTCATTCAGGCGCGCGCCGAACAACAGAACAGCGCGACCGCCGAGTAGAGTAGCTATCCACATAGCCAGCAATCAGAAGGAGAAAGAAATTATGTCACTTGATACCATCATTGCCGAGATCGAGAAACTCAATGTCCTGGAACTCGTTGAGCTGACCAAGACGCTGCAGGATAAATGGGGCGTGAGCGCCGCGCCGGTCTCGTCAGGCCCGGCCCCGGCCGCAGCCGTCGAGGCCGCCCCGGCCGCCGTTGTTGAGGAGAAGACGGAGTTCGACGCCGTCCTCACCGAGATTGGTCCCAACAAGATCAACGTCATCAAGGTTGTGCGCGAACTCACTGGGCTGGGTCTGAAAGAGGCCAAGGCCGTCGTTGACGAGGCCCCCAAGCCCGTCAAGGAAGCCGTCTCCAAGGAAGAGGCCCAGAAGATCGCCGACAAGCTTGCCGAGGTGGGCGCCAAAGTTACCATCCAGTAGGGGCGCCGTTTACAAGCCCGCTCGCTGCGGGGTATGTAGAGATCGCAGGGATGCTGTGATCGCGCCTCTGACGAAATCTCGTTATCCATAGGGGCAATTGGCAATCCTGCGACCCCCGAAATCCGTAGGGGCGATGGCTTCGGCCACCTCGGGCGAGGCAATGTCGGCGGGCAAGAGGAACCGAAGCCATCGCCCCTACGGATTATTGAGAGGCAGGTAGAGGTCCTGTGGCGCGCCCGATGGAGCTAGACTCTTAGCGTTCGCGCATGGTATAATGCGCATGTGTAGTTTTCTTTCCCAAGCCTAATTTATGAGGAGGTGAACCAGAGGTGGCATTGACACTCGAAGATAAAACCGGGATCGTCGAGAACTCCCGCATTCACGAGACTGATACCGGCTCGCCGGAGGTGCAGGTGTCTATCCTGACAACGCGCATCAATCAGCTTACTGAACATCTCAAAATCCACAAGCACGATCTGCATTCTCGACGCGGTTTGCTGAAACTGGTTGGGCAGCGCCGGCGCTTGCTGGCGTATCTCAGCAAAAAAAGCCCGGACCGCTATCGTGCTCTGATCGCGAAGCTTGGTTTGCGCCACTAGGCAGATGGTTGCGTTGGATGCGGTCGGCGCATAGTCAGCAGGCGCCGCAACAGTGGTCAACAAGAGTGTACGACAATACGGCCCGACCGACCGCGGTCCCATCTTCTCCACATACCGAACGGGTGTATCGTTGAGTTGTTGATCAGAATTTGTAGTAGAAACGAGCAGGTAGACAAAACTCGGTTACGGTTAGCAGTAACGAATCGATCCAAAGGGCATCCCCACCACACCCGGTAACGTAAGCGATGCACGCGTCTTCGCCCTAGAGTGGGCGGCCGATCAAGGCCGGTGGACGCGTGGCCAGCCAGGCGAGGGCACGAGGGACCGCAATCCTTGCTCTCACGAAAGAGATAGACACACCTGCTCCTGGTCTCAACTGGATGCGTGTTGAGACAGGCAGCGAATATCAGAACAAAGTGTACCTAAAGAGCAGGGGATGCTAGTTGTTTAAGAAACACCCCCAGGCCGCTGTTAAGCAAGAACTGTGCGATTGGAATAGAGGCAGAGAGTTTATTGAGGGGTGTTAGTAGTCGGAGGAAGTATGATACATCGTCAAGAAGCCGTCATCGGCGGCCGCGTCATGAGTATTGAGACCGGTCGTGTGGCGGAACAAGCCAACGGCGCGGTGATGCTGCGTTATGGGGACACCGTGCTCCTGGCAACAGTAGTTGGCAGCAATGAACCCCGTGAAGGTATTGATTTTTTCCCATTGACCGTTGATGTAGAAGAACGTATGTATGCCGCGGGGAAGATCCCCGGTGGCTTTATCAAACGCGAGGGCAGAGCGACCGAGCACGCCATCCTCGCCTGTCGTCTCGCTGATCGTCCCCTACGCCCTCTCTTCCCCAAGGGCTACCGCAACGATGTGCAGGTTGTGATTACCGTCCTCTCGGTAGATCAGGAAAACGACTCCGATATTCTGGGTATCGTGGGCGCCTCGGCGGCCCTCAGCGTCTCGGATATTCCCTTTGCCGGCCCGGTCGGCGCGGTTCGCGTGGGCTACATCAACGATCAGTTGGTGATTAACCCGCTGGAGTCGCAGTTAGAGCAGAGCCGGCTGGACCTGGCTATTGCCGGCACTGCCGATGCGGTGATGATGGTCGAGGCCGGCGCTAAAGAACTCCCCGAAGACACCATGCTCGAAGCGGTGCGCTTCGGACAGGAGGCCCTGCAAGATATCGTGAAGATGCAAGAGAAGCTGGCGCAGGCCGTGAATGTCGCCAAGCGGCCCTTCGTGGCTCCTCCCGTTGACGAAGACCTGAAGCGCAAAGTTGCCGAGTTCGTCCACCCGCGCTTTGAGGCGGCTGTGCATAACCCCGACAAGACGGCGCGTTCGGCGGCGCTGGGCCTGGTGCAGCGGGATCTGGTAGAGACGCTGGGCAGCGCGTATCCTGAGCGCATGAAGGAGATCATCGGCTTCTATGAAAAGGAGCTGAAGAGCTACGTTCGCAACAATATTCTCGATCGCGGGCAGCGCCCGGATGGTCGCGACCTCAAGACGATCCGTCCCATCAGTTGCGAAGTGGGCCTGTTGCCGCGCACGCATGGCTCAGCGCTCTTCACACGCGGGCAGACGCAGGTTTTAAGCGTGATCACGCTTGGTTCGCCCGGCGAGGAGCAGATCCTCGATGGCCTGGGCTCCAGCGAGAGCAAGCGCTTCATGCATCACTATAACTTCCCACCATTCTCAACGGGCGAGAGCAAGCCCCTGCGCGGCCCTGGTCGCCGCGAAATTGGGCACGGCGCGCTGGCCGAGCGCGCGATTGCGGCGGTCATCCCCGCGCAGTCGGAGTTCCCCTATACGATCCGCGCGGTCTCTGATGTGGTCTCCTCGAACGGCTCGACCTCGATGGGATCGGTCTGCGGGACCACCCTGGCGCTGATGGATGCCGGCGTGCCAATTCATGCCCCCGTCGCTGGTGTGGCTATGGGCCTGATCACGGGCGAAGGCGAACACGCCGGGAAATGGGCCGTGATGAGCGATATCCAGGGCATCGAAGACGCGCTGGGCGATATGGACTTCAAGGTCGCCGGGACCGCCGATGGCGTCACGGCCCTGCAGATGGATATCAAGGTCAAGGGCATCACCTACGAAATTATGACCAGGGCCCTGGAGCAGGCGCGCGAGGGCCGCATGTATATCATGGAGAAGATGCTCGACACGCTCGATGCGCCACGCGAGGAACTCTCGGTGTACGCGCCGCGCATCCAGAGCGTCAAGATCAATCCCGATAAGATTGGCGCGGTGATCGGACCAGGCGGCAAGATGATCCGCAAGATCCAGGAAGAGAGCGGCGCCAAGATCGATATCGAGGACGATGGCACTGTCAACATCTCGGCGGTCTCCGGCGATGCTATGCAGCACGCCATGGACGCGGTGCGCGCCCTGACCGAGGAGGTCGAGGTGGGCCGCATCTACACCGGCACGGTGCGCCGTCTGGTGGATTTCGGCGCCTTCGTCGAGATCCTGCCTGGCAAAGAGGGCCTGGTGCGCACATCGCAACTGGCCGACTACCAGGTGATGCGCCCGGAGGATGTCGTCTCGGTCGGCGACGAGATCACCGTGATGGTGATTGAGGTCGATCCGCAGGGTCGCGTCAACCTCTCGCGCCGGGCCGCTCTGAGCGGCGAGATGCCGAGCGCGGCGGAACTGGATAGCGAGCGCGGCCGCGGTGGCCCCGGTCGCGGCGGTCCCGGTCGCAGCATGGGTGGCGGCTATGGACGCGACCGCGAGGGTCCACCCCCCAATCGCGGCGGCTACGGTGACCGCGGCAGCAGCCGGCCTGCCGGTGGCGGCTACGGCGACCGTGGCAGCAGCCCGCCCCCCAATCGCGGTGGCTACGGTGACCGTGGTGGCAGTGGTGGCGGCGGTGGCAATTTCGGCACGCGTCGCCCCATGGGCCCTGGCCCCGGCGGCCCCAGCCGCGGACCCGGACCCGGCCCAAATCCTGGCCCACGCCGCGACAGTGGCTTCGGACCACGCCCACCTGAGCGCCGCTGGTAAGCTCGCTCAGATAGTGTGAACGATAATAGCGAGAGCGGGCAGGGGATATGGTTCCCCTGCCCGCTCTCGCTATTTATATCAGGCTGGCCTAACGTTTTGACGTTTTACCATTGTAACTATAACCGCTACCAAGCACGAAGGGCTAAAAAAGCGTATTCTGGTCCTTCGCTTTCAACTTGCGTTTCTTCGGCGCTCTGCGCCGCTCCTCAACCATCTTGCGGATCGACGTCGCCGGTGGGAGATCCTCCGGCATCGGCGCATGCATCGCCTCTATGGCCCTGCGCACCTGGTCGCCAATAAAGTAATGGGTATGCGATGCTTCATCTAAATCATTCACCGGATCGCGTTTAAGCTTGGCCTCCGTCTGCACATTCTTGAAGTCGATGGCCGACAGTTCCTCGCGTGTGATGTTATCCAGATAGTCCTCTCGTTCAGGGATACCCTTGCGTTCCTTTAGTTCCTCGACCGTGTGATGGTGCAAACCCAAGTAGCCAGCGTCAACAAAGATACCGAATGTCTGACTGTTCACCCCGGACTGGTATGCAGCATCAGCCAGTTGCTTGTAACTCTCACTCACCTTGAGGCGAATTGCCATGCGCTTCTCTTGCTCCAGCCTGACCTGATGCATGTCATAGAACTCAGCAGTAAAGGAAAAATAGTTCTGCGCAGCGGAAATCTGCGGTTTCTCTGGATCACCGTTCTGTGCAATCAGGTGACAGGCCCGTTTGCTCAGAAAGTAGTCTTTGACTTTCATTTTCGCGCCCTTGCCCGCTGTGATCACTTTAGTGGTCTCACTAAAGTGATCAGCGAGTTCCAGGCCGCTCTCAGTTGCCGAGGTCATCGCTTTTTTGATCACGTGTTGAAAGTTCTGCCAGTAGTCATAACCAAGGAGCGGCATGAGATCGCGCGCACTCCAATAATCCACTCCATACATGTTTGTCTGCCTGATTGACTCAAAATCAGGCGATGCTATACTCATCATATAACTCCCTTCCACGTTAACACTATTCTAACAGGGTTAATATAGATCAAGGCGACGCAAGCCATCTTTTGCTCTTCTCAGAGGAAATACCTTATCATTTTAGCATTTTCTATCATAGTTTGTTCTCGACTTTTACCGTGAAGCAGCATCAAGGCTAATATAACAAAAAAGGTACCTACTTCCTTCCTGCTGCGATTGGAGGCGTTGTACACCTTGCGCAGCTCCCCAAGCTGTGCCTCCTTTGCCATACGCTGAATTTCAAGAGGAATGTCATATAGAGCGCTCAAGAGCATACTCCTTCAGATTGGATTACTCGCATGTTTCTTCCAGATTCACCTCAAAGTGCCGGCAGGTAAATAAAGTGTCATAGCTATCATAGCTGTCATCGAAACACATCACTTCAAAGAATATGTCCCTTAATTGGTATTGTCTTATGGCCTGTATTTTGAGTTGCACAGGCAAGGAATACAGCGGCCAGAGCCAGCCAAAATCTTTGCCTCGCCCTACTCCAAAGCAAGCGAGACGGAGAAAGGGTTTCTCCACCTTTTGTTCGTCAGCAGCACGCAGCCACAACTGTAGAAGCACTTCGCGCTCAAAGATAGTGAGAGAAAAGTGTTCACGAAGATCAAACCTGACCAGCCAGGTAAAACGTTGGGGCTGTAAGGCTTGAAAGTGCTCAATAGCTTGATCGTGAGGATGCATAGCCTCTTCTTTTCCTCTCAGCGTATCAATATACCAATATTCATCTTTACCCTTTGCAAGCTTACTATCTCTAATGTACTGCCAGAAACTAGCAAAAGCAAGCCTTTTGCAAGGGCAGGATCATTTAGAGGGCCGTTCTCTGCACCCGTACAAATGTACCAGTACCCCTTGCGGACAGCGATTGAATGTTCGATAATACTCCCTACATCGTGTCCTTTATGCAGT
>JBDTHH010000086.1:0-5499 GCA_039937055.1 Ktedonobacteraceae bacterium
AACGGCCCGCTTCGGCTTCCGTTCACGCCTATGTGGCTTGCATAGCCAGTCAGTTCGCCACGCCCTACGGAGACGCCGCACGCTTTCTTGTTTGTTCCTGTTGTATAGCAATGCCTATGGGAGCAGGCCCTGGTGGGTGCTTTACAGCTCCCGCATCACGTGTTGGAAGGCCTCGATCACTTCTGTGGGCGCTATCACGCGGCCCGCGAGGGTATCCAGTCCCACAGCGCGTTGCGGCAAGCCCTGGCGGAGTATCGTGCGCTCCTCGTGTGTATGCCCAAGCAGGTGGGCCAGGGTCTCAGGGCGCCATTGGAGCAGGACGCCCGCTTGTAGCAGGCTACCTGCGCGGCGGCGAATCATATCCAGCCCCACGACCTTACGCTCTCCTGCGACGACCTCGTATGGGGAGAGCGAGGCGTAGCAGGCCCGGCGGAGGATAGCCTCATCCCTGGCTGCCTCACCCTGCCTGGCGTGTCTCTGTCGCTCGTGGGCTTCGTGCGGCGCTATGGTAGCGGTTCGCACATCCAGGCGCGCCAGCGCGGCCACCCAGGCCTCGCCGAACCAGCGGTACGATTCCACTACATCCGCCAGGATCAATGGGTGGCCTGCCGGCAGCACAACGTCCAGGCTTAGCAGGTGTGGCCCCACCAGGACAGCGGTCCCACCGGCTCGCCGGTGATAGATAGGGATGTGCCGGTCCGCAAGCGTCGCCTGATTGATGATATCAGGTTTCTGCGAGAAGCCCAGTACTATCCCTTCAGGCTCCGCCATAGACCAGGAGAGCGTGGCAGGCTCCCCTGGTAGCGCCCCGGCCAGGAGTGCCTCGCTCTGCTCGATATGCTGCTGCTGATCGGCGCTGGTGAGTGGCAGCACACGCCATTCACTCATGGTTGAGCCTGGACTTGCCTGGACTCCAGCAGGTTCTTCTCCGCCGGTTTGCGCAGCATCCAGCCGGCAACCGCGGCCACCAGGCTCAGGCCCGCGCCGATCAGCAGCGCGATCGGCGCCCCGAACAGGTGCGCCAGGCCGCCCGTTAGCAAGTTGCCCAGGGGAATGCTGCCCGCGAAGACCATCATATACACGCTCATGACGCGGCCGCGCAGGTAATCGGGCGAGACAGTCTGCAATATCGTGTTGGAGGTCGCCGAGAAGGCGATCTGCGCGAAACCCACGATCGCGATGAGCGCGAGCGACGCGAGATACTGGGGCGAGAGCGCGAAGGCTGCCTCGCAGACACAGAATGCCAGCGCGCTGACGAGCAGGAACTGCAAGCTGCGCTTGCTATTGCTCCAGGCCAGCCAGAGCGCGGAGATCAGCGAGCCAAAGCCAAACGCCGACGAAATGAACCCGAAGCCCGCCGGCCCGACGTGCAATACTTCGGTCGCGAAGAGCGGCAGGACCACGTTAAAATTGATGCCGAACAGCGAGACCGTCCCCACTACGGCGATAATTAGCAAGACGACCGGAGTGCGCACAACGTAGGCCAGCCCCTCGCGCAGGCTCTGCAGCGTGCTCTGGCTGGCGGATTTCGCCTGCTCAGACGCCGTTCTCGATGAGCGCGTATGCAGTTGCCGCAGGTCGATCAAGGCGAGACCAATAATCACGGGGATGAAGCTGAACGTATTGAGCAAGAACAAGGGCGCCACGCCAAGCACAGCGATGATGATGCCACCGATGCCAGGTCCCACGATACGCGCCATATTGAAGAGCGATGAGTTGAGCGCCACCGCGTTTGGTAGATCATCCTTACCCACCATCTCCATGACGAAGGCCTGGCGCGTGGGCATATCAAATGAATTCGTCAGGCCCAGCATGAATGCCAGTACGAGCACATGCCAGATCTGCACCGTCCCCGTGGCGACAAGTATCCACAGAATAGCTGCCTGCAGCATGGCCGATGATTGTGTAAACAGCAATACTCGGCGCTTCGGCAGGCGGTCGGCTAGCACGCCGCCAAAAAGCGAGAGAAGCATCACCGGCAAGAACTGGAGCGCGCCGACGATACCCAGAAGCCAGGCGCTGTGCGTGAGTTCTAGCACGAGCCACGCCTGGCCGATAGACTGCATCCAGGTACCGATCAAAGAAATAAGCTGACCGCACCAGAAGAGACGAAAATTGCGATGACGTAACGCCGAAAACGCGCGCAGCGGCCCCTTGAGCTGCCGCAGTTCGATGACCCCTGCGCGTTCCTGGTCCGTTGTCGAAGCTGGAATAGGTAATTTACCACTAATTGTTTGCATACATGAAGAGTCCTATCTATCAGGTAGAAGAATGCTGGGAAGCCCGCGCTTCCCGTTGTGGGCCAGGAGGCTCCACGTTACTCCGTATTGTGCTTTGTCCATCCTCATGGGATAGGCTAATAGGCGGTGCCGTCCCCTTCGGCTCCCCGGCCCACCTATCCGCTGAAGATAGTTAGCACGCTATAAAAATTTTACATAAAATTATGTGTTTGAACTATGCATCTTCGCTCAGCAAGCGCTCGCGCGTGTGTACGTGGCGTTCGAGCTTTGCCAGCAAGGTTGCACGCATCTGCTCCAGGCCGGTCATCTTGTGCTCGATGAGTGCAAGCTGCTTGCGCGTTAGCTCGTCGGAGCGCTCTAGCTGAGCTATCTTGTCCTGCGCGTCAGTTGCCTGGCGGTACGCTTCCCTGATCTGCCCGCGCTCTTCTTCCACTTCGAGCAGGGCGCGGATCTCTGAGAGCGAGAAGCCCAGCAGGTCGCGCAGGCCCTTGATATGCTCTAACCCCTGGATGTCGGCCTCGCTGTAGCGCCGGTAGTTTCCCTCGGTGCGCACGGTCGGTGATAACAACCCTACTTCTTCGTAGTAGCGCAGCGTGCGCTTCGTCAACCCCGTACGCGTAGCCACCTGCTCGATAGTGAGGAGCCGGGATTCATCTGTCTGGGAAGATGAGCTTTGTTCTTTGTCGGTAGCAATCATGGATGTGATCCTCCAAATGACTGTGTGAGAGGATATAGTGTTAGTATAGCATAAGGTTCCCGTTTACGTCAAGGTTAAGCTTGCTTTAAATATGGCGTCTTTCTGAGTATGGTAGAATACTATGCGCATCTCTCTATACCACGTTCGCGCGAGACGCATAATATTATCGTCTGCATACTTAGAAAAGGAGTGACAGGACAACATGAGTGTATCCAGTGATCAAGAGAAAGAGCATGTCCTTGCTTCAGCGGATTCGTTGCTTGGGCAGCTTCAACGCGGTCGCGGCATGGGCTTCTTGCGTGCCTTGCGCGAGGGTGCGACAGTGAGCGGGCCGCTTCTTTTTCACTGTATGACCTATGATCCTCGCTGGGATCGGCAGCTTGAATCTCGCAGCGACTACTACGCGGCACTTCTGCTGCAATTGGGCCTGCCTCTCGATCCCTTCGACGCCTATCTCCGTGTTTGTGCTGAGACCGACTCTGGAGACGCGAGAGATGCTGAAAGCATTGTACTCAATAGCATATGCGCCCTGGCTATCCGGGGAGATCTGTCTGCCATTGCCATCATGCGCGCCTACCTGGCCTACGGCTACGAATGGGAGAGTGTCTTTGAAACACTCATGGAGGTCTCCAACCCTCGTCTCAGTGTGGATGAGGTGAGCCACATTATCGACCAGCGCTTCCCCGACGATGACACCCTTGACGACGAATTGCCCTGTGTTGGACCAGGGATGCATACGCGGCAAGAGCCGTGGCGATCCCTGCGCCAGGTGAACCCACGCGTTGACCGCATCCTGAGCAAACATGAGAAGGAGGAAGAGCAACGGTCCCAGCAGGAGGAACTGAGCGAAGCAGAACTTGCGCGCCTCCCAACGTCTGAACTCCTGGCCCTTGATGTCGATCTTGATGCTGATAGCCATATGGCATATCTCGTGGCTCATGCCCTCCAGCAGCGTGTGACCAGTGCTGACCTTGATCTGTTACTCCAGAGGGCGCAAGACGGTGCGCCCTGGCAACGCTTTGTGGCTTTTCGCGGGCTACAACGTCTCGCGCATCCCGCGGCACTCCCCGTCTTACAGGCTTTTTTTGAGTCGCCCGATACCCGACCAGGGTCTCTCTATGGAGCGACAGTACGAGCTATTGTCGCTTTACCCTCTTCTGCCACGCTTGACCTTGCTCGTGACTGGTTCGATGCACCAGATGGCTCACACAGACATGTGGCCCTCCTGATCCTAAAAGCACACGCAACAGCTACGGATGTGGGACGGATACGCTCGGCCCTCCTCCCATCGCTGGAGAGGGATACATGGGGAACAAGTGAATGCTACATGCAGGGCATCATGCTCGAAATCCTGGCACGCTTTCCAGAACCAGAATCCTACACGGAAGCCGAAAGCGTGTTCAAGGAAGCAAAGTATGCTCGCACTCGCGTCGACGCTGCTCAGGTACTTGCTACGAGTGATCGGGAGCGGTTCGCGCATAGTATAGCTTTGGAATGCTTGTGGGATTGCGAGGAGAGAGTACGTGTGATCGGATGTAACAGCGTTGATCTGCATGTCCCTGAAGCCGCTCCAAGGTTGCAGGCTATGGCGCATGATCTACACGAGGATGAGGAAGTACGCTGTGCAGCCAAGGAGCGGCTCGCAGTTGGATAACCTCACCATAGCAGTAACTATTGAAAAGATACAGATGGTAGTTTTCAAGGCCGCAAACTACCTGGCAAGGAGAGAGAACTATGACAGGAAGCTCAGACGCTTCCAGCGGCTCGGCGCCATTTCGCATCGGCGTCTCCGCGCTGATCTTCGCTGAAGGGCGCGTGCTGCTGGCGCGTCGCCGCGATATCGACTGGTGGAATCTGCCGGGCGGCGGGATGGAGGCGGGCGAGACGGTAGAGGAGGCTATATGCCGCGAGGTGCGCGAGGAGACGGGGCTGGAGATTGAGGTCGAGCGGCTGGTCGGTGTCTATTCCAAGCCACAGAAGCAGGAGGTCGTGCTCTCGTTCCTCTGCCATGTCACAGGTGGTACGCTCTGTGTCACCGAAGAGTCGCGCGAGTGCCGCTACTTCGCGCCTGACGACCTGCCGGCCAATACCCTCCCCAAGCATCGCCAACGTGTAGAGGATGCCCTGCTTCAACAGCCGAGCGCCGTACTGCGCGCACAACGCAGCAGCACGGCGGAAGACCAACGGATCTTCTCTAGCTAGCCCAGCAGCACCACCACATCTCGTGCCGCCAGTGACACCTGCCCGCTGATCTCCCGGCCACCCAGCAAAGAGGTAAAGGTACCAGCCGGCAGCGTCACCTGTGCAGGCTGGTCGCTATGGTTGAGCAAGAAGTACACCGGCCGGTCATCGGCTCTGACACGCATGGTCACTTCTACATCTTCAGGAGCCTCCAGGAGCGAGGAGATGCTGGCCTCCAGGCAGAGCTGGCGCAGCAGACCTGCCAGCAGGGCCTCGCTCCCCTGAGTTGCCAGGTAATAGGCGCGCCCCTGGCCAAACTGGTGCGCTGTGAGAGCTGGCCCCCCGGCATAGTAGTCGCTGGCAAAGACGCCGAGGGCACGC
>JBDTHH010000087.1:0-4215 GCA_039937055.1 Ktedonobacteraceae bacterium
GGAGCAAGATCAAAGGGGTAGCGATTTCGAGGATGGACGATAAAAGGCTCAACTGATCAGAGACACGGGATGGAGTACCTACGATGAGAAGCGCCACTACCTGCTGCCTCTGGCCTATGATCACGGCCGGAGTAAACTCATAGTTGGACCCCTGAACGACATAGGAGACAGAGGTACCCAGATCATACACTGTTGTACCATTGCTGCCAGTAACGCTGGACACAGGTACCTTGCCTACTGTATACGGCCCACCCGGAGACCCACCTGGGTTAACCATCAGATTATGGGCTATATGCGCTAAGAAAGCTATATCCTGGTCGGTGAGGTCTCCAGACCATTGCAGCGGATCACCCCGTGGGCTCATTAGCAACACGATTTCGGTAGCTGTGTCCTTCAACCGAAACACTTCGCGACCAGGCAGCAAGGACTTACTCCCAGACGTATTTCCAGCAGCGAGTGACGGCGGCAAGGTAGCACTATCAGGTACCAGTGTAAGGCGACCGGACTGCGCGTTATAGGTGCTGGCAAGCTGGGTAAGGCGGGTTTGCAAGTAGGCATCTACGGCGTAGGTCAGCGTAATTCTGGTGGTGGTATAAATGGTACCGCTAAAGACAAACAAAATCAGCGCCAGCAGCGCGACAAACCAGAGCGTTAGCCGGAAACGCGTGCTGCGCAGCAGGCGGACAATTGAGCGCACCCCACCCTTGCGCAGCCCATTTGCCAGGGTCACTGTATACAGAAGCAAGACATCGATAATGATGACAGGACCAATGCTGAAGTACAGACTCTGATTGACCTTGTTCAGGCCATCGGTAATCAGCGCGATGACCCCGATTACGATAATCACCAGGCTCAGCGTCTTATACAATAGGAAGATCTTACGTCCCATCGCATTCTCCTTTACATGGCATCCGGTAATCGCAGGCAATAGCCAACGCCGTAGATGGTCTCCAGAAGCTTGGCGGCGAAGGGGTCATCGATTTTGCGCCGCAGGCGGCGCACGTAGACATCGACCACGTTGGAGGCACTGATGAAGTCATAGCTCCAGATATGGCTCTCGATCATTTCGCGTGTCAGGACCTGGTTGGGATGGCGCACGAAATACTCCAGCAAGGCAAATTCTTTGGCGTTCAGCCTGACACGCTCACAGCCGCGCGTGACCTCGTGTGACGCGGGATCGACCGTCAGGTCGCCGAGAACGAGCAGGCCGCTTTTCTGGGAGGCGGTGCGGCGCATGAGCGCGCGCAGGCGCGCCAGCAACTCATGTAATGCAAACGGTTTGACCAGGTAATCATCGGCCCCGCTATCAAGGCCGCGCACGCGATCTTCGATAGCATCGCGCGCCGTCAGCATCAGGATAGGCGTGTTGACCCGGCGCGTGCGCAGTGTGCGACAGACGGCCATGCCATCTTTCTGTGGCAGCATCACATCGAGAATGATGGCATCATAGGGCACACTTTCGGCAAAGGCCTCCCCTTCCAGGCCATCAAAGGCGGCATCCACCGCGTAGCCCTCGTCGATCAGGCTCATTTTCAGCGATTGATTCAACCGGTGATCGTCTTCCACTAGCAGTATCCGCACTCAACTCTCCTCACAAAGCGGGGCACAGGCCAGCGCATCGATTCCAACAAACTCGCTGGCAAGGCATCTCCACCTACGTAGAATGATGTCACCCTCTAGTATGCCACAAAGGGAAGCATAGCTAAAAAAGATGACAAAAAAATGAAAAACGGTTTCACACCTCTGTCATCTTTTTCTGATACAGTTACCTCAACACGCAGCACAGCTATTCCGAGGAGCCTGGCAGCGCCCTCTCTACAGAGGGGGTACGGCACTCGAAAAAACGAAGGGGATATTGCATGATCCAGGCATTAGAGACAATAGGGCTTGGGAAGTGTTTTGGAGGCCACTGGGCCTTGCGCGATTGCACATTGAAGCTGCCGGTCGGGCGAGTTGTTGGTCTTGTAGGACCAAACGGGGCCGGCAAGTCCACCTTGATGCACCTGGCGGTTGGCCTGCTCGCACCCAGCGCAGGTAGTATCAGTATCTTTGGCTACTCACCGCAAGAACAGCCACTCGCGGTCCTGTCGCGGGTCGGCTTTCTCAGCCAGGAGCGACCTTTGTATCCGGAATTCACGCTCAGTGACCTGCTTACATTGGGGCGCACAGCTCACGCACGCTGGGATGGCGAGCTTGCCAGGAGAAGACTGGCACTGCTGGATATCCCTCTTCACCAGCAAGTTGACAGGCTAGCGAGTGGACAGCAGGCACAGGCCGCGCTGATCATGGAACTGGCCAGGCGACCCGACCTGCTACTGCTGGATGAGCCGGTGGCACATCTTGATCCCCTGGCCCGGCGTGCGTTTCAGCAGGTGCTGATGGACGCGGTGGCGGAAGATGGCCTGACCGTCCTGCTTGCCTCCCACCTGATCGCCGACCTTGAGCGCCTGTGCGACTCCCTGGTAATGCTATCGGAGGCGCGGGTGCAGCTCGCCAGCGATAGCGGGCGCCTGCTGGCGATGCACAAATTGTTGGTCGGCCCGCGCGAGCGTGCCGCGTCTATTGCCAGAACCCACACAGTGCTTGAAGCTCGCCATGCTTCACGCCAGAGCACGCTGCTGGTGCGCACAAACGGACTCGTCCTTGACCCGGCCTGGGAAGTGCGCGATGTGGCACTCGAAGATATCATCCTCGCGTACCTGGCCCGGCCAACTACGCATATGCCGGAACAAGAAGATAGTGGGCAAGAGGTGCCGCTCTACCTGGATTACGCGCTCTCTTCGGCACGTTTTTGAGCCAGGAGAATTTCCCAGCGCTCGACTTGTGCGATGCGCCGTATCCCCATTGGCATCCAGGGATCGCCGGCGAGTCGGGCCTCGATGGCTTGCCGGCTCTCGGCGTTGAAGATCAGCAGGACCTTCTCCCCGTCGTCGAGTGGACCACCCAGAACGATAAAGCCGTCGTCGACGAGTGCATCCATGAATCTGGCGTGCTCATCCCATTGCTCCTGCTCGCGCATCGAACGTCTGGCGTCCCAGTGCTCTCCCCGTCCCTGAGTAACTGCATAATAGATCATAGGTTGTTGAGGCATCGGCATCTCCTTGTCTTTACACCATAGAATCCTTTTTCTATTCTACTCTGAATACAGGACAATTTCCCTCCTAATTTTTCTCTCTCAACAAAGAGATGAGGCCTGATCATAAATCATCAGGCCTTATTTAGATGGCTTGCCACACTTCTATATGAGTATGTAGGAGAGATTGCATACACAGCCCGAAGTGTGATACAGTGCCTGCGAGGTTACGCCCCCACCCGCCTCGCAGGCACAGTATCACACATCGGGCTGATCTATAAAGAAGAAACTCTACAATATATACGAAAGCGATATGCATATTTTATGGAATGGAAGGGCCTATCTAGAGGTATCAGGATTCTGAGCGTCGCCCTGGTCATTATGCTGCTGTTCTGCGAGACCGCCTGGCTGGTCTTCGTGGCGCCGACCGATGTCTCACGCTACCAATGCTATGCGCTGACCTTCTGGCTCGGCAGCCACGCGACCGCCCTGGTGCCCCAGGCTCAATGTGCGTTCCTGCATATCGCCTCAGCACAGCCGGCGTTTCATATGCTGCCTATCGAATATCCTCCGCTGACGATCCTGCTGTTCTCCCTGGCTCTGGCTGCGCCCCTGCCTTACTATCAACTGGCGTTCGCGCTGCTGATGGTACTCACAGTGATGCTGGTCTACTGGCTGCTGCTGCGCTCCGGGCCGCCTGGCTCGGCGCTATTGTTCGCGCTCTATCTCGTTCTCGGTGCCTGTGCCATAGTCCAGGTACGCTTTGACATACTCCCAGCGGCGCTTACACTGCTATGCGCGATAGCGGTCAAACGCAATCGCTGGACGACTGCCTACGTCGCGCTGGCATTTGGGGTGCTGTTGAAGCTCTATCCCATTCTGTTACTGCCCGCGTTGTTCATCGCGAAGCAGCAGACACGAGGAGACATCTTCCTCCCCGCAGAGTCGCTACCCCTAAGAGCAGTTCCGGGACAGATCTGGCATACCTTGCATGGAGCACTGCACTGGCAGTGGAAACACGCACTCATGTTTTTAGGCATCCTCGTCGTCGTCACAGGAGGCTTCGCGCTGCTCAACTTTCAGGGAGCCATCCTCAGCCCATTGAGCTACTTCGCGCAGCGGCCCGCGCAGATTGAGTCGAT
>JBDTHH010000088.1:0-4452 GCA_039937055.1 Ktedonobacteraceae bacterium
TCCCTGCTAGGAGTTTAGGTATATACGATGAAAATAATACTTCTGCAAGATGTAGAGGGCCTGGGGAAAGCGGGCGACTTGAAAGAGGTCGCCAATGGCTACGCCCGCAATTATCTCCTGCCCCGTAAGATAGCGGCCGGCGCGACGCCGACGCTGGTGGCCAATCGCGAGCAGCGCATCGCCTCTGAAAGACGTAAAGTCGAGAAACAGGGAGAGGTGAGCAAGCAACAGGCCGAGCGTCTGAATCAGGTCACACTGACATTTAAGGCCAGAGCCGGACGAGAGGGACGCCTCTATGGCTCGATCACCAGCCAGGATATCGCCGCCGGCCTGCGTGAGGCCGAAGGCATTGTCATCGACCGGCGCATGATCGATCTATCGGCCCCTATTCGCAGCCTTGGCACCTTCATGGTTCCTGTGAAGGTCGCGCAAAAGCTTGAGCCGAAGATCACAGTCAACGTCGTTGACGAAAAAGTAACGGAGACAGCAGAAAAAACAGTCTCCGAAGAAACCCCGGCTGAGTAAATGTAAAGGGCGGAGCCTTGTCGCGCTGGCTGTATTATTTGCTCATCACAGCCATTATTGCTCCCCTGATCGCGCTGATCTGGGGGCCACAGCAAGAAATGGCTATTTTTATGGCTTCGGCGATCAGCCTGATCCCGCTGGCAGCGCTTATTGGCCGTACCACTGAAGACCTGGCATATTACGTCGGGCCTATCGCGGGCGGCCTGCTTAATGCGACCTTTGGCAATGCGCCGGAACTGATCATCGGCATCTTTGCCTTGCAGTCAGGGTTGATCTCCGTGGTCAAAGCTTCGATCACGGGCTCGATCATCTCCAATATCCTGCTTGTGCTGGGCAGTGCGCTGGCTCTTGGAGGCTGGCGCTGGGGCCGGCAGTACTTCAACGCGCGCGACGCGGGCCAATATTCAGCGATGCTGGTGCTGGCTATGGCCGGCCTGCTCATTCCGGCCGCCTCTACCCTGATCATCAAGAACGACGCTACGCGCATCCAATCGATCAGCGTTGCCATCGCGATCATCCTCCTGCTGGTCTACCTGCTGTACCTCGCGCTACATGTGTTCCATGTACATTCAGCGCGCCGTACTCCGCGCCGCAAAGGCAAGGCCCCACCTCCACCACCAGCTGAGAGCGAAGAGGGGGCAGAGGAAGAGGAGGTAAATGCCGTCACGGGGGGCCTGATCGCGCGCGAGGTGGAGGAGCAGAAGCCGCCGTATCCCTGGCTTTCGGGCCTGGTCCTGCTTGCTGCTACCGTTGGCACCGCCTGGAACAGTGAACTGCTGGTGGGGGCCATCAGGCCGGTCACCGCACAGTTCGGTTGGTCGCAGACGTTCATCGGCCTCGTGATCATTCCCATCGCGGGCAACGCCGCCGAACACACCAGCGCAGTATACATTGCCTACAAGGACCGCGTAGACCTGAGCATGGCCATCGCCGCCGGCTCAGCGATCCAGGTGGCCACCCTGGTCGCGCCGCTGCTTGTGCTGGTCAGTCTCTTCATGGGCGGTGCGCACCTCAACCTGGTCTTTCAGACTGTGGAGCTGGTCGTCCTGGGACTGGCGACCATCCTCTTCCCCATTATCACCCTGGACGGCGAATCGACCTGGCTGGCAGGCGTGCAGCTTGTAGCGATCTACATTATGGCCTGCGTGGTGTTTTTCCTGATCCCTGGCTAGCCAGGCCGTAGTCCTCACCCACTATAACCTCTTCGTTTCCTCTTCCTGCTCCTGCCAATGACCGTTATCGCACCTTGCGTAGCAGTTCGCTTGATTATAAATCTATAGGTATTATTGCGTATCGACATTGCATTTAAGAAGTATTATACTGCCAACATGGGATTGTAGAGCAGAGCTGGTTGAAGAGGAGGTTCGCTATGTTTGAAAGCATTCTGGAGGAGTCCTGGGCCTATAAAGAGATGAAACAGAAGGCCGAGAAATAGGCGGAGGAGAAGTGGAAGCAAAAGAGCTTGCAAGAGGGGCTGCAAAAAGGCTTGCAAGAGGGCCGACAAGAGGGCTTAAATCAGGGACTTGAACAGGGATTGCAAAAGGGTTTGGAGCAGGGATTGCAAGAAGGACGCTACGAGGGGATGATTCAGTCCTTGCTTACCATCGTGGAGGCGCGTTTTCCAGCGCTACTGCCCCAGGCGAAAGCGTTGGTGGAACATACGCGTGATCCGCAACCTTGCAGCGCTTGTTTCTCAAGCTAACGCTGGCTCAGAGCGTTGAAGAGGCCAGGCATAGCTTGAGCAATGGCAATGCGCACTGACCATGTGGAGGCGAGGTAGCCTGCGATTTGCAGACCGTCTCGCCCCTACACGTGATCGCCGCGTGCTTCCTATATACGTTCGATAATCGTGGCGATGCCCTGGCCGACGCCGATGCACATGGTGGCCAGGCCATAGCGACCGCCACGCCGCTCCAGTTCGTGTAGCAGGGTCACGACGAGGCGCGCGCCGCTGCAACCCAGGGGATGGCCCAGGGCGATGGCGCCGCCGTTGACGTTCAGTTTCTCCTGATCGATCTCCAGCTCGCGCGCACACTGGAGCGCCTGGGCGGCGAACGCTTCGTTCAGCTCGACAAGGTCGATATCCTTGATGCCCAGGCCCGCGCGCTGCAAGACCTTGCGCGTGGCGGGGATGGGACCCAGGCCCATGTAGGCTGGATCGACCCCGGCCACCGCCGAGGCCACGATGCGCGCGCGCGGACGTAGCCCCAGTTCCCTGGCCCGGCTGGCGGCCATGATGACCAGGGCCGCGGCGCCATCGTTGATGCCCGCTGAGTTGCCGGCCGTTACGCTGCCGCCCTTGCGGAAGACTGGCTTGAGCGCGGCCAGCTTCTCCAGCGAGGTATCAGCGCGCGGGTGCTCGTCCGCGCTCACCAATACAGGCTCGCCCTTCTTCTGTGGAATAGGCACCGCGATGATCTCTGCTGTGAAAAAGCCGTTGCCCTGCGCGGCGACAGCCTGCTGCTGACTGCGCAGGGCGAAGGCGTCCTGGTCCTCGCGGCTGATCTTGTAGCGCTCGGCGACGTTCTCCGCCGTCTCGCCCATACTGAAGGGCTGGTGCATCTCGGCCAGGCGCGGATTGACAAAGCGCCAGCCGAGCGTCGTATCGTACAGGTTCATGTTGCGGCTGAAGGCACTGTCGGCCTTGCTCAGCACAAAGGGCGCGCGCGACATGCTCTCGACGCCGCCAGCGACAAAGGTATCGCCGGCGTTGGTCTGGATCGCCTGGGCGGCGCTATTTACGGCCTGCAAGCCGGAGCCGCAGAGCCGGTTGACGGTCTGCCCGGCGACATGCACGGGCAGGTTCGCCAGCAACAGCGCCATGCGGGCCACGTTGCGATTATCCTCGCCCGCCTGGTTCGCGCAGCCCAGAATGACATCTTCTACGCTGCCACCATCGATACCCGCGCGCCGCACCGCCTCGGCGATCACCAGCGCGGCGAGGTCATCCGGGCGCGCATCCTTAAGGACACCGCCGTAGCGCCCGATAGGAGTGCGCACGGCTGAGACGATAACCGCTTCTTCCATGGTTGTTGTTATCTCCCCTGGAAATTGGCTTTGCGTTTCTCTAGAAAGGCCTGCATACCCTCACGCATATCCTCGCTGGCAAATAGCAAGAAGAAATTCTTGCGCTCGGCCTCCAGGCCCGCCTCCAGCGGGGTCTCGAAGGCCGCCAGCACGGACTCTTTGGCCAGGCGCGCGGCTATGGGGGCACGCTCGGCTACCTCTTTTGCTAGCTTGAGTGCCTCAGTCAAGTGCTCGCCTTTGGGCACGACGCGATTGACCAGGCCGAGGTCCGCCATCTCCTGCGCGCTGAACTGCGCCCCCGTCAGCACCATCTCCATAGCGCGATACTTGCCGATGGTGCGCGCGAGTCGCTGCGTGCCGCCGGCGCCGGGGATGATGCCCAGCAGGATCTCGGGCTGGCCGAAGCGCGCGTTCTCCGAGGCCACAATCATATCGCAGTGCATCGCCAGTTCACAGCCGCCGCCCAACGCGTAGCCGCCCACTGCCGCGATCAACGGTGTGCGCACACGCCGGATGCGTGCCCACGCCTCGAAGCCACCCAGCATCATCTGGAGCGGCGTCTTGTCGGACATCTCCCTGATGTCGGCGCCGGCAGCGAAGGCCTTGCTGCCCGCACCCGTAATCACGATGCAGTGGATCTCGTCATCGCGATCAAGCTCATCCAGCGCGCTGCTCAATTCTCTCACAATCTCGAAGTTGAGCGCATTGAGTTCTTTGGGGCGGTTCAGCGTGGCGATCCCCACATGCTCGTCGCGCTCAACTACAATGTACTGGTAATCAGGCATAACTCTCCCTCTTCACAACAAACAGAAATACACTACGGGTCACCCATTTACCATACACTATACGGTATTAGCGAGCGCGTTGTCGATATCAGAATCGACCCGTGTCGGGGGCACG
>JBDTHH010000089.1:0-3483 GCA_039937055.1 Ktedonobacteraceae bacterium
CGTGTTCCTCACCCGTCCGCCACTCCTCTTCCCGAAGAAAGAGACGTTCGACTTGCATGTGTTAGGCACGCCGCCAGCGTTTATCCTGAGCCAGGATCAAACTCGCCATTCATGGAAAAACTCTATCTCGAATCCCCCGAAGGAGACTCTATGTGCGTCCTCATGAAGGCATGGTCATGATGGTCATCCCCTCCCCCCACGCTCGCGCGCCAGAGGCGGGGAATCCGTCATGCACGTGGATGCGATCCTCGTTGCCGAGGCACCACATCGCACTGCGACGGAGACTGCTCATGGGTTCTTGATTGCTGCTCGTTCTTGCATACTTGCTGACTGTGTGTACAAAACAGCTTGCTCTGCTGTTTTCCACTTTTCAATTGTCAAGGTACTACCGAACCCGAAAGCAAAACGCGTTTGCTTTTCCTGGTATCGCTCATTGAGAGACGGACACAGAAACCAATGGCTATTTCCCTAAAAAGAGCGTTTAGACATTGGGTCCTACATTTATCTTGGGAGCAACCTTCGTTCAGGAGGTTTATCCACCAGACCACCCATCCATCTGCATCAGCGACTTCGGTATTATGACATACCTGCTACGCGATGTCAAGGGGTTTTTGGCGAGTTTTATAAAATTGGGAAAATCTGATTTTCATTTTTTCGCATGCTCGTACTAAATAATAGGCAAGTTTCCTTGTTGCAATAGCCATTGCAGAGGCGCATAAAACTCGTCCTTGATTTTATGGCCATTGCTACGTTGTAATAAGAAGATACTACCACTACTTATCAAACATGCATAAGATCTAGGAGGATTTCTTCATGACCGGTGTACGCAATGTCATTTCAACCCTGACACCCAATGGCGAGGAAGTTATGGGACCAGAGGTACTGCTCTGGCACTATCCCGACAACGGCATCCTCAATGGTTCCCTGCTCACAGTCGAAAGCAACCATTTCTGTGTGCTCAAGTCGCGCGGCGCGATTCTCAATGTCTACGAAACGGGTCAGTACCCCGTGCAGACCACCGACAAGCCGATCTTTGGCTCTATCCAGCAAGCCTTCTATGGTGGGCAGAGCCCCTGGCAGTTTGAGGCCCTCTATGTCAACCGGGCCAAACTTGTGCTAAAGACCACCGGCATGGCCCTCTCGCGTGAGATGGCCGAGATGGTCTACAGTGTAGACTATTATATCCATGTTGAGACGCGCGAAAATGCCGTTCGCCTGGTTCAACATATGCCCTACCGGGGACATACACTGAACACACAGGAGGTCAATTCTTACGCGGGACCAGTCATCGAGCAGGCGGTTAATCAACTTGTACAGATTACGCCGCTGGAGACAGTGAACGAGAAGATTCACGATCTTTCACAGATCGTGTTCCAGCACCTGCAAGCGTTCCTGGCGGATTATGGTATCTCCCTGAATACCGTCAAGGTGCTGGTATTTCCACGGGACGAGCGCATGAAGGCGTTGATCTCGCTGAAAGCCTTTGGCCTGAGCGAAATCGACGCGGTACGCTACTATACGGCGATGCTCATGGCGGAGCGGGGCATTGTCTCCGCGCCTAATATGGCCGTCGGCCTGCCCTTCAACATCAATGGTGCGCAACCGATCACCAGCGCTGATCGCTATACAACATCCGCGCCACCGCCACCCGTGCCACACCCCGTTCAGAAGTAGGAGATTGTCAAGCGGCAGGGCGCTCCTTACAGTCGCCCTGCCGTCGAAGCACCAATAAACCTGTGAAAGAAAAGGAGCTATGAGTTCAGGACCATCCAACGATCCCCTGGTGCAGCAGTTGCAACTGCTGCTCACGGGCTACGGGTACAATTTCTACGGGTCGGTCAACCAGGCGCGAGCCGATGATATCCTGGTGCGCGAGCGTGCCAGCTATCACCTGGCGCAGGCCGTAGATATGCTGATGACACTGCGGACCGCATACCAGTTTCGCTACATCCCGCCTCTGACACGGGCTAACCCCGATCCTCCACAGGAGGCGCTGGCCCAGGCACGCGAGATAGAGGCAGTTCAGCAAGCCATCTCCAACCTGGAGACACACATTCGTGGCATGTCGGTACCGGCGCAGGATCGTATCTGGGGGCGCTTCCGCCAGGAAGAACCTCTACTCAAGCAGTTGCTGAATTTCGATCTATCGCTGGTGCGCGGGAGCGAGCAAATCTACTACTACGTGCAGCAGCTCACACCCGAAGGCTGGAATAGCCAGGGCAGCGGGCAGTTGCGCCAGTTGGTACAACCATTGACCCAGGTGGCACGCGACCGGGAGCGATTCCTGTTATTGCAGATGTGATCCGTAGCGCATGGCTGGCCTCACAGTGAGGTCGCCTCCCACAATCAGTTCCAGGCGGGCGGCTCCCTCTCCATAGACCAGGTTGATGCCGCCCACGCCGCCGCGCACGTTCATCGCGGGAGCGCTGATGTCGCCACCAGCGATGGCATGCAGGTTCAGACTGGCATCCCCTGGCAACGCGATAGTGGCATCACCGCCGATTTTGAGAGCGGTATGGCTTCCAGCGGGGAAAGTTGACAGCAGGTCGAGATCGCCTCCAATGCTGCCTGCCTCCATGCCTCCTGGCACACCTTCCAATTCAGCATCGCCGCCTACATTGGCCATATGCAGAGGACCACCAATGTTGCGGCAAGAGACATCGCCTCCAATATTGCCCAGCCTGGCAGCGCCTCGCACATTGCGCAGATCACCATCGCCACCCACATTGCCCACTTGCATTTGTCCGGCGCCGCTCACCTCTGCATCGCCGCCGACGTTGCGCACTATGATCTCAGCGTTGCCACTCTCCTGCACCTGGCAATCACCGCTAATGTTACCGGTATGTAAAGCCACATGGATACTATACGCCCTCAGATCGCCACCCACCACGGAGATCTCCGCCACTTCTACCTGAGACATCTCCAGATCACCGCCCACGGCGTTGATCTCGATGCGCGCAATATCTGCCAGGGAGACATTCCCTCCCACTCCCTCGCGCACCCGCAGTGCCGGCATGCGTAGCGCGCTCAGGTCCCCTCCACAGCTCACAATCTCGGCGAGTTCCTGAATACCTTCCAGTTCCACGTCTCCATGAATATCTTGTAAGTGGACGCTTCCACCAATGCCTTTCACAGACACATCTTTGACCGTCTCCAGCGAGATATGTCCGCTCAACTGCGTCACGCTGATATCGGTGACGCCTTTCAGTTTCGTGCTGCCAAACTTGCGTTCAGCAGGCACCCATAGCGCGATATCACCCTCGCCATTGGCAATAAACAATGTATGGCCTTCCTGGCGCAGTTCGCCCACGTACCCGCTTGTCTCGACAGCGACCTCCCACCTATCCCAGGCCTGCACGTTGAGGCTGCCGTTTATATGCGCAACGACAACACGCGGCCTCTTCTCTATAGGAAATGTTTGCAGGGTCATAGTTTCCTCCATAGGAGTAGGTCGAGCGAGTTCGTAGGGGCGATGGCTTGCCT
>JBDTHH010000090.1:0-4499 GCA_039937055.1 Ktedonobacteraceae bacterium
ACTGGCGAGGCACGCCCCGCCCTACGGACACGGGCTAAATGCTGCGTCCTGTCCCCTTCCAATAGGGCGCGCGGATCTGCGTTTTGAGCAGCTTGCCCGTCGGATTGCGTGGCATCTCAGCTACGAAGTCGACCGAGCGTGGCTTCTTATAGTCAGCCAATTGCTCGCCACAGAAGGTGATCATTTCGTCAGCGGTAGCGCTGGCCCCTGGGCGCAGTTGGACCACGGCCTTCACGGTTTCACCCCAGAGTGTGTCCGGCACGCCGATCACCGCTGCATCCGCGACCGCCGGGTGGGCGACCAGCACGGCTTCGATCTCTGCCGGGTAGATATTGGCCCCGCCCGAAATGATCATATCGATCTTGCGGTCGCAGATATAGTAATAGCCCTCCGCGTCTCGATAGGCGATATCGCCCACGCTGAAAAAGCCGTCCTTCATGCTGCGCGCCGTGGCCTCCGGCTTGTTGTAGTACTGGGCCAGCGAGGAGAAACGCGACCACATCTCGCCCGGTGTGCCGTCCGGTACCTCGTTGCCGGCTGCGTCGAGGAGCCGTATCTCCTGGCCCGGTCCAACCTTCCCGCATGAACCGTGTTTGCGCAACTGGTCTTCCGGCCTCAGGATCGTCACGAAGGCCGTCTCAGTGGCACCATAGAACTCCCACAGGTGTTCTCCGAAGCGCTGGATGGCTCGCTCCTTCAAAACATACGGGCAGGGTGCGCCGCCGAGGATAATCGTGCGCAGGGAGCCGACATCGTAGCGTGCGAAGACATCAGCGTCTACGTCGACCAGGCGTTGCAGGAGCGTCGGCGCCATGAATGTTGTGGTCACCTTGTGACGGTCGATCAGCCGTAAGGCCTCCACCGGATCGTACTTGGGCATGATCACAATCGTCGATCCCAGCAGCAGGTGGATATTGGTAAAAGCAGAGGGCGCGCTGTGGTAGTAGGGGCCGGCCAGCAGATGCACATCCTGTGGAGCGAGTCCGAACTCCTGGATCACCGGAATGATATCTTGCGGCTCCACGCCACGCGGGCGATAGGCGCCCTTTGGCTTGCCCGTCGTGCCGGACGTGTAACTGATGGCCGAGCCAAGACCGCCGGCGCTCGTTGGCACCTCTTCGCTCGCGGTCGCCAGCAGATCTTCGTAGCTCAGCCAGCCCGCCGGGAGCGTGTCCCCGATACAGATATACGTGACCCGTCCTGGCACCTCCGCGCGCGCCTTCTCGACCACCTCCACCAGGTCCGGACCTGCGATCACCACGCTGGCGCCGCAGTCGTTCACGATATAGGCAATCTCGTGTTCCCGCAGGCGATAGTTGAGCAGCACAGGCATCGCCCCCAGCTTGGCCAGACCGGTAGCAACCTCCAGCAACTCAATGGAGTTATGCGCCATGACCGCCACCCGGTCATTGGGCTGCACTCCCAGGCCAAGAAGGGCGTTGGCGACGCGCCGGGAGCGCGCGTTGAACTCGGCGTATGTCAGTGTACGCTCACCGCAAATTAACGCGATGGCCTGTGGCTGCATAAGTGCGTGTGCATCAAGATAATGGGGCGGCACCGGGTTGGCGGCGCTCTCTGAAGTGGTCATGACTTCTCCTCAGTGTTTTCAGGATAACAGCATTGTTCTTCCTCATTATAACCGCCAAATGACCTCTCGCACAGACGGCACTCCCGCGATAGGCATGGGTGTCAGCGCACGCTTTTAATCGGCTGCACCAGGACCGCGCCGAGAACTACGAGCACCGTTGCAATGATAAAGAGCACGTTGTAGCCCGCGTTAAAGTTGGGCAAGAAGAAGTTGAGCACAAACGCGCCGACCCCTGGCGCGAACAGCGATGGGAGGGCGCTGGCGATATTGAGCACGCCCAGGTCCTTGGCGCGACTCTCCGCGCGTGGCAGCACCAGGGTCATCAGCGCGATATCGACGGCCAGGTAGGCGCCGAAGCCAAAGCCGATGATCACTGCGGCTATCTCGGCTGTCAACCAACTGTGAGAAAAAACCAGTATCATCACGCCAAAGGCGATCATCAGGCTCGACCCCATCACAAAGATCTTGCGGCGTTGCAGGCGATCGGAGAGAACACCGAAGATGATGGTCGAGATGATCAGGCAGATGCCCGAGATAGCATTCACGAAGGCCGTTGCGCCTGCCGCCGTGTGGCCTGGATACGCGGCCGGGTCCTTCACGACATCCTGAAAGTAGTAGAAGAGATAGAATATGCCAATCGAGTATCCGAGCAGGACCAGGAAGCGCGTGATCCAGGCCAGGGCAAAATCGGGATAGCGGCGCGGACTGATCCAGAAGTTCGTCAGAAACGTCAGGGGTTTCACAGGTGGTATGGCCCCGACCGGCAACGGCTTATCGCGATAGGTCACTACATAGACCCCGACGATGACGAGCATCAGTACGATGACGGTGTAGTAGGGGATAACGACGGACTTTGTGGCTGTGAGGATCGCTGTGATCAGGCTCACGCCAAAGATGAGGCTGAAGGGGATCGCTAAGGCCACGATAGCGGAAACGGTGGCCCGCTGCTTATCGGGTACGCGGTCGGGAATGATAGCCGCGAGGGCGGCCAGCAAGACGTTAGCAAAGAACGTGGCAAAGAACCAGGCGATGATGACGAGCAGGAGCGTGGTGGCGTTCGCCAGCACTGCCAGTCCCAACGCTGTGAGCAAAGCGCCCACCACCATCCATGGGCGCCTGCGGCCGAAGCGCGAGGTGGTGCGATCGCTCAACGCGCCAGCGATGGGGTTGCCCAGGATTGCCGCAATCGCCCCGATGGTGCTGATAATGCCCAACGCCACCACCTTATTGCTAGGGTCGGCGATCTGGGCTTGCAGGGGCAAGAGGATACTGGTAATGGGGTAGAGTGTCAGGTAGAAGGCCACATTTGCCAGGCTCAGGAATGCCTGAAAGCCCACGCTGACCGGCTTCGTAGGCTTCTGGAATGCCTCTGGTTCCTCTGTCACTCCTAGCAAAGAAAAAGGACTGGGTACATCTTCAACATGGGGTGCGGGACCGGGTAGATCTTCGGCGTGCGGTGAGGTGAAAGAGTCTGCCATCCTAGTAGTCTCCCTTCAATTGCACAGGTGGAATGTATCCGCTCTTACCAGTATATATGGATATATTTATCCAATACCATGATGAGTGCATGACCACTCCATGACGATTCCCGGCATTCTTCTCTCTGCCTCACCTTTCTTCAGCTACCCGCTTATGCGCCCTCAGTCTCCTCGCTCTCCGCCATCTGGTACACCTGCTCTACCGTCTTGCGGCGGGCGCGTTCAATACTTGCCAGGCGTTTATCAAACTGCATCTTGGTGATCTTAGCGAAGTACCGTTCCTCCTCGGTCTGGGGGCCGGCAGCCGCGCTGGCTTGTGAACGGGCGTACAGTGCGTTCATCTGCTCCTCGACTTGGGGCCACAACGTTGGGTCCTGAGCCACCAGCCGGGAGATCAAAAACACGCCATAGGCGATATGCCTGGATTCGTCACGTTTGATATACCCGATCCCTTGTTTGAGACCCGGCATCACATTGGCCCGATCCAGAAAGTAGGAGAAACGATAATATCCTGCCTCAGCAAGCACACCCTCGATGTACATGTTGTACAGCACCGAGGCGCGTACCTGCGCGGCCGGCGAGGGGTCGCTGAGCAAGGCATTCATCACCTCTGACAGATCCTCGCTGAACAGGTCGCGACCACCAGAACCGAGGGTGCGGTACTGGTGCAGATCCTCTCCCTGTTCTTGCATGACTTCATCTAGAAAGCGCCGGAAGAATTCCGTATGCTTGGCCTCTTCCCAGAGAAAGGTCGTTAAGAACATCTCCTCTTCCAGGCGCCCTTCTCTGGCGATAGTCAGAATCAGGGGCAACAAATCAAGGGTCACAGCTTCTTCGCCCGCTTGAAAGGCTACAATGAGGCGTCTCAGGCCCTCCTTCTGCTCTTGAGGAAATCGCTCCCAGTCCACCCGGTCCTGTGTCAAATCGATACTGCGCGGGTCCCAGATGCCCAGTTGCTTGGCTTTGTGATAGAGGCGCATCGGTGGAATGTCGTGACGCAGGCCGCGCCTGCTCAGAGTCGTATATACTCCCCCTTGTCGTGCTGGCATGGCTGCTGCTTCTCCTTTGGCTGCTTCTGCGAATGCAGGGCTATTCAAAAGGTGTAGATGACCTGTGTTGCGTAGGAGCGACACTGTTATTCCAATGATAATGGAAAAAGCGCGAGCTGTCTACCTGTGAGGCTATAGAAAAGGTGTGAGCCCCATGATCCGCGTAGGGGCTATGGCTTGCCCAGGCGTTGATACAAAATAGGGGGAGTAGGCTTCCAGGGCGCAACCAGCGCATTGACTCCAACAAATTCGTCGAAGCGAGCGCCATCATTCATCGTAGGGAAAGGCGCCTTGTTGCCAAATTTGTTGGAGCCAATGGCAACCAGCGGCGCCCCTCCACGAAAGCGGGATGCCGCTGGTTATCAGATGTCGGTCCAGGACCGG
>JBDTHH010000091.1:0-4295 GCA_039937055.1 Ktedonobacteraceae bacterium
AGGCAAGCCACGCGCTACGCGATGAGCGCACCTCCTGCCTTGCGGGGTGATGTCCCGCCCAGAAAGCTGCCTTAAAGGATAAATACGATGCCAAGACCCATCTATGTGATTGGACATAAAAATTCTGATCTTGACTCGGTAGCCTCGGCCTATGCCTACGCCCGGTTACTGCAAATACAGGGAGACGAGGCCATCGCCGCGCGCAACGGCGACCTGAAGCCGGAGGTGCGCTTCGTGCTTGAGCGCTTCCAGGTTGAGCCTCCGGAGGCCCTGGACGATGTCTATCTCCAGGTACGCGACGTGATGCGGCGTGGCGTCATCTGCGCCGAGGTTGAGCAGCCACTACTGGAAGCTGGTCAATTGCTGCAGGAACATAATCGCCGCTCGATGCCCGTCATCGATGCCGACAACAAGGTGCATGGCATTATCGCCACCGAGGATTTCGCCAAGCTCTTCTTCAACGACCTGAATCCGCAGTCCGTCAACCGCATTCCCCTGCACCGGGACAACATGGTACGTGTGCTGCGCGGCCGCGTGCTGGTCGAGGGGCGGCGCAAGCTGGGCAACCGCGTGCTGGTGGCGGCCATGGAGGCCGAGACCATGGCCGATTATGTCGAGCAGGGCTGTCTGGTTGTGCTGGGGGACCGTGAGGATGCGCAACTCAAGGCCATCGAAAGCGGCGCGGCGGCACTGGTCGTTACCGGCGATCTGCTGGTCTCCGAGCGCACCCTGGCAATGGCACGCAAACACGGCGTAATGGTGATCAGCACCGCGCACCATACATTTACTGCCGTGCGCCTGATTAACCTGAGCATCAGCACCCAACATATTATGAACCGCGACTTTGACGCCTGCCACCCGGAGGATCTGATGAGCGAGGTCCAGACAACACTGGCCCGGCGCCGCTCCATGCCGGTGCTGGATGCCGAGGGCCGGCTGGTCGGCTACCTCTCGCGTACCGACCTGCTCAACGCGCGCCCCAAGCGCGTGGTCCTGGTTGATCACAACGAACAATCGCAGGCGGTGGGCGGCATCGACGAGGCCGACCTGCTGGGCATCATCGACCACCACCGCATCGCCGACGTTCACACGAACAAGCCCATCATGTTCCGCGCCGACCCGGTGGGCTGCACCGGCACAATCATCGCAGGACTGTACCACGAGGCCGGCATCCCCATTCCTCGCGAAGTGGCGGGACTGCTGCTGGCCGGCCTGGTCTATGACACCCTGATCTTGCGCTCTCCCACGGCCACCGCGCGCGACGAGCGGACCGCCGCGAAACTGGCGGAAATCGCGGGGGAAGATATCGAGCAATTCGGGCAGGAGATCTTCACGGCGGCGGCCGTCGATCTCAACGCACGCACGCCAAAAGAACTGCTCACGGCCGACTTCAAGGAGTTTCCTGTCGGCGATACGCGCTTCGCCATCGGCACCGTCGAGACCGCCAGCCCCACGACCATCGAGAAGCGCTCAGAGGAACTGCTGGCGACGATGCGGCAGCTCGCTCAGGAACGTGGTTACGGCGTCTTTCTATTCATGATCGTGGATATCATCAATATGCGCTGCCGCCTGCTGATACAGGGAGGAGAGCACGCGGTCGCCGAGGTGCTGGGTACCACACTGGAAGCGGATGGCCATTCGCTGGTCGTCGAGGACCTGGTCTCGCGCAAGAAACAACTGGTGCCGCTCCTTGGACGGATACGGTCCGCTCTCCAGGGAAGAGTGGGCAGTCTATAGCGCCTATCCCATCAGCAACGGTGAATACCGACCCAGGGTGGGTATTTCCCTGGGGAAACCGTTACCATTCTACTTGTCAGAGAACAAACACTATGCTACACTAGGGAGGCACTCAGACGCTTTTTGAGCAGAATCCAGGTGACCGGGGATGGCGAGGACCGCCTCTATGCACGGCACCACGTTTTCATTTTCACAGAACTGATGTAATTCAGCGGTCATTGTTGACTGGCTCATTCTCACCTGTCCTAAGGAGGGCATTTTTTACTGTGGATATGCGTTACTATATTTTGGTCCCTTTCATCATAGGGCTCCTCGCGGTGGCTTTCGCAGGCTGGCTCGCGACCTATGTGCTGCGTCGAGACACCGGCACGCCGGCCATGCAGAAGGTGGCAAATGCCATCTATGAAGGCGCCATGGCCTTCCTCAACCGGCAGTATCGCACCATCGGGTCACTTGCATTGGTGGCGGCGATTGTCGTCGGGGGAGTTCTATTCCTGCTCGGTCAGGGCGATCAGGCAGCTAAACTGAACCTGGCCTGGCATACCTCCCTGGCCTTCTTAGTCGGCGCTTTCTGCTCCGGCCTCTCTGGCTACATCGGCATGTACGTCGCGGTAAAGTCCAACAGCCGCACCGCCAGCGCCGCCACCCGCAGCCTGGGTGAGGCGCTGATGGTTTCCTTGCGCGGTGGCGCTGTCTCAGGCTTCCTGGTCGTCGCGCTCTCCCTGCTGGGCGTCTCAACCGTCTTCTGGGCCTATGGTGGCCTGACAAGCCCGGACCTGGCACCATCCCTTATCGTTGGCTTCGGCTTCGGCGCCAGCTTCGTGGCCCTGTTCGCGCAGCTTGGCGGCGGTATCTACACCAAGGCCGCGGACGTGGGCGCCGACCTCGTGGGCAAGGTTGAAGCTAATATCCCCGAGGATGATCCGCGCAACCCCGCCGTGATCGCCGACCTCGTGGGAGACAATGTAGGTGACTGCGCGGGCCGTGGCGCCGACCTCTTCGAGTCTACGGCGGCCGAGAACATCGGCGCCATGATCCTGGGCGTTGCGCTCTACCTGGGAACCAAGAATATCGGCTGGATCCTCTTCCCGCTGGTCGTGCGCGCCTTTGGTCTGATCGCCTCCATGATCGGCCTGCTCTGGATTCGCCCCTCTATAGTCACCGAGCCTGATAAGGCTGCCGGTCGCGACCCCGGCGAGATCGCCATGAAGCAGCTCAACAATGGCTACTTCATCACCTGTGGTTTCTCCGTGATAGGCGTCTTCCTGGGCAGCTTCCTGCTCCTGAATGATTCACACGTTACCAGCAATGCCGGCATTCCTGCCTGGGTCTGGTTCGGCCTCGCCGGTACCGTGGGCATTGTGCTGAGTATCGCCTTTGTGTACATCACGCAGTACTACACCGCTGGTACCTGGCGTCCGGTGCGCGAGATCGCGGCCGCCACCCTGACCGGCCCGGCAACCACCATCATTACGGGCGTCGCTGTGGGCTTAGAGTGCGTCGCGCTGCCGGTGCTGGCGATCTGCGCCGCGCTGGCGCTCTCGTTCTTCCTGGGCAGCCAGGTCCACATCCCGCTGGTCAACAACCCCGGTATCGTCAACGTTGGCGGTATCTTCGGCACTGCGGTTGCCACCATGGGTATGCTGATGAGCTGCGCGTACATCCTGGCCATGGACACCTTCGGCCCGATCACCGACAATGCCGGTGGCATCACCGAGATGAGTGGCGAGGCCGAATCTGTACGCGACATCACCGACGCGCTGGATGGCGTGGGCAACACCACCAAGGCATTGACCAAGGGCTATGGTATCGGCTCCGCCGCGCTGGCCGCCTTCCTGCTCTTCAGCGCCTACCTGGATGTGCTCTACTCCTTCAAGCACGACCCCAACGTCTACCACGTTGACCTGGCCAATATCTCGGTCTTTATCGCGGCCCTCATCGGCCTGACGCTGATCTTCTTCTTCAGCGCGCTGGCGATCCGCGCTGTGGGCGCCGCCGCCAAGCGCATGATCGAAGAGGTGCGCCGCCAGTTCCGCGAGAATCCAAAAATCATGGCGGAGAACCCCGCCGACCGCGTTGATCCCGACTACGCTCGCTGCGTAGACATCAGCACACGTGGCGCGCTGCGCGCCATGATCCTGCCCGGCGTCGTGGCCGTCTTCACCCCCATCGCCGTCGGCGTTATCCTTGGCCCGCAGGCCGAGGCTGGCATGCTGATGGTCGGGACCATGGGCGGTATCGTCATGGCGCTCTTCCTGAATAACGGCGGTGGCGCCTGGGACAATGCCAAGAAGTACATTGAGGCCGGCTACCTGCGCGTGAATGCTCAGGGCGAGATGGTGGACCGTCTCGATCTCACCGGAACTGTCCTCGGCAAGAAGAGCGAGCCGCACAAGGCCAGCGTCGTCGGCGACACCGTCGGCGACCCGTTCAAGGATACCGCTGGTCCGTCGCTGCACGTTCTGATCAAGCTGCTCAGCACGATCACCCTGGTGCTTGCCCCCTTGTATGTGGCACTGCACCCCTAAGATCGTAGCTCCTACACGGAAAGGGCCTGG
>JBDTHH010000092.1:0-9383 GCA_039937055.1 Ktedonobacteraceae bacterium
CTGTCATTGTTGGTCCAGGTTACCTTGTCGCCTACGTGAACCGTCAGCGCGCCGGGGCTGAAGGTGAAATTGGAGACGCCCACCGTATTGCTGCCAGTGGCAGCGGTTGGCGTACTGCCGGTGGCCACGGTCGGCGTGACTCCACCATTGCCGTACTTGCCACCATTCCCGTTTCCCTGGGTGGCAGCGGGCGTGCTGGCGCTGCTGTTCGCCGTCGCCGTGGGGGCCGAACCGGTATCGGTAGTACTGCCGCAGGCTGCCAGTGCTACCAGCAGCCCGATCGCGATCAGCGCAAACCAGATTTTTGTCATGGGGGTTGATGATGTCGTTCGCATGTGTTTCCTTCTCCTAATTTTTTAAGTTGAGCCTGGTCGGAATGATTCACGCTTCTCTCGTATTGTTCCAGGTATCTTTCATGTGGAAAATATACCTGCTGGAACCCGCAGGAGACATGCGTAAGATTACCCATCTTGTTACCCCACACCTCGAAAGAGGAGGGCAACAAGAGTCTTGCCAGACTTTACTTGCCTCCGTCGAGATCAGTAACATGGATCGGCTAGCCCCTCGTGATCTTTATAAAAGCCAATACGTGGGATAGTTACATCTATAACGCACGGTCAAAAATTTTAATGCGAACTGGCCCAAAAAGCTCTTGACTTTCACGAAGCGGCTGAGTACACTCATACACAGGTTTGATTGTTATTGGGCAGGTTTGTAGTCAAAGATGGTTACAGACATACTGAAAGGGGGTGAGTTCTATGCACAATGTACTCGCGAGTACAGCGCAAAGTGTGCAACGTGGCAGAACTCATCCTATGAGCAGCGCCGGAGCATAGCGAACATTGTTGCTGTGCTGGCGGGTGTTGCAGCTCGGATAGTTCTCCGTCCGGGCATTTTCTTTTGCCTCGCGCTTTCCTCACTTTGCGCTGTTCCTCCTCCTGTTGAAAACACCATAGATTCCGTTTAAAAGAGGACTTGTATGCGATGTTTATGTGTCGCGCATGGTGTACTCAAATACCCGGCTAAAGTAACTTCACAGAAGAAGAAAGGTATGACCCTATTGCTGAGTGTAACACATCGGCATGCCTGGAATCAGATGGTTGCCATTTGGAGGAGAGAGGAGGTGAATGTGTGAGAGGAAAGCTACGTGACAAGCGCGCAGATACGAAGCGCGACAGCTTCAAGCGCGAGTTGGTGGTCCGTCGTCGCCCCGTGCGGCGTGATAACCGTAACCTGACCTGGCTGGGCGAGCAGCTTAGGGAGAAGGAAGACGAGAAGTTCGATGACGAGGGCGATCTGTTGTTGGAGCAGACCCAGAAGTAGACGTAAGGGTGGAATTGGCATAGGGGCGCAGTTTACAAGCCCGCGTGACAGATATGATCGTGATGCCACCTGTTGCCATGCGGGCTTGTAAACGACGCCCCTACGTTTATTGCCTCTATCCCTTTATGGTGCGGGATATTCTACTAGGGGATATCCACCTCTGGGAACAGGCGTCGCGCGATCACCAGGCGCTGGATCTGGGCGGTGCCCTCGAAGATGTCAAAGACCTTCGCGTCGCGGAACCATTTGTGGATAAACTGCTTGCGCTCGCAGTCTTCTCCTGGCGCGGTCATGCGCACGGCGGCGGCGGTGACCTTCATTACCAGGCCTCCGGCGTAGGCCTTGCACATCGAGGCCTCTTTCGAGTTGGGGATACGGCGATCGGCCATCCAGGCGGCTCGCCACGTGAGGAAGCGCGCCATCTCCAGCTCCTGGCGGATCTCCTCCAGTTCGGCCTGGATCTCGCGCCGCTTCTGCGCGGGATAGCCCCTGGGCAACTCCTCCTGTATCCACTCGCAGGCCGCCTCGTATGCCGCGCGCGCGATCCCCAGCGCCAGCGCCCCCACCATCGGTCGCGTGGCGTCGAGCGTGCCCATGGCTGCCTTGAAGCCCGCCTTTTTCGTCTGCTGGCGACCGCTGAGCAGGTTGTCTTTGGGGAGGCGGCAATTCTCGAAGATCAGTTCGGCGGTCTGCGAGGCGCGCAGGCCCATTTTCTGCTCGATGCGCCCCACGATCAGCCCCGGCGTGCCCTTCGGCACCACAAAGGGCCGAATCCCTTCGCGGCCCAGGCTCTTATCGATGGTCGCGAAGGTGACGACCAGGTCTGCGCGTTCACCGTTCGTGATGTAGTGCTTATGCCCGTTGAGGACCCACTCGTCGCCATCCAGCACAGCCGTTGTGGACATGCCGGCGACATCGGAGCCAATACCCGGCTCCGTCAGGGCCAGCGCCCCCCAGTGGAGCTGACCGTCCATGTAGGGTGCCAGGAAGCGCATCTGCTGCTCCGGCGTGCCCTGCGAGAGGATCGGCGGGGCCGCCAGACCCGGACCCGGTATGGCGGTGGAGAGGCCCGCGTCGCCCCAGGCCATCTCCTCCTGCGAGATCACCGAGAGGACGCCATCCTGCTTCTCTTCCTCTGCCTGGGCTTGCTGGCGCGCCTGGCCCGCCGCTCCTGCCCAGAAGCGTTTTTGCATGTTCCAGAAGAACGACTCCGGGATCTTCTCTGTGCGGTCGCTCTCCAGCGAGATCGAGCGCATCTCTTCCTGGGCGACCGTGTGCGCGTAGTCGCGTGCCGCCTGCTGTGAGGCGCTGAGAGTGAAATCTAGCATCTCTTTTACTCCATCGCGGCCGCATTACGCATCCACATCTCGGCGGGGTGGTCCTGCATGAACCCTGCGCCGCCCATGATCTGAATGGCATCGGTCGTCGCTGACTGTGCGATCTTCAGTGCCTGGTGGTGTGCCGCCTCGGCCTCGCGCACCAGGGTCTCGCCGCTTTCGCCGCGATCCCAACTGGCGGCGGCGCGCCAGGTGAGCAGGCGCGCCGCGTCGAGCTTCATGGCCATCTCGGATACCATGAAGGCGATGCCCTGATACGAGGCGATGGGGCGTCCGAAGGCGATGCGCTGTCTGGCGTAATCGATGGCATATTCGAGCGCGGCCCGCGCTGTGCCGCAGGCGAGGCCCGCGCGCAGGATGGTGTAGAGAGTTGCGCCGCGCACAACGCCGTTGCCGCCCGGCTCTCCCAGCAGGCAATCTGCTGGAATGCTCACATTCTCAAAGGTATATGAGGCGGTGGGAGCGGCACGAAGTCCCAGCTTCAGTTCGTCTGCTTGAATATGCAGACCCTCGCTCTCCGGTGGCAGCATGAGCGCGCATAGGCCCTCGTTGCCGGAGGTACCTTCCAGGCGCGCTAGCACGACGCGCAGGTCGGCGTGTGCGCCATGAACGACATCACGCTTGCTGCCGTTGAGGATGTAGTTGTCGCCCTCGCGGCGCACGCTGGCACTGATGTCCGCCAGCCTGTAGCCGCCGGTGCGTTCGGCGAAAGCCAGGCTGCCGCGTCGTTGAGAGCCAGCGTGCTCAGCGCAGAATGGGCGCACATACTGGTCCTGCTGCTGCTCGCTGCCTGCCAGCGTGACTGCCAGTGGACCCGCCAGCGAGCCAATGATGTTCAGCGCCAGCCCACCATCGCCGAAGCTTAGCTCTTCGGCAATCAGCGTGTAGGTCACGGCTTCAATGGGACCGGAGCCGCCATACGCTTCGGGGAAGGGCGTCGTGAGGCCGGTCTGCGAGAGCGTTTGCTGCAATGCCGGCGCGCTATCGCCCTGGGCTTCGGCCTCGCGCCCGCGTGGGCGCAACTGCTCGTTTGCCAGGCTGCGTGCCAGGCCGCGGATCTCTTCCTGCTCTTCGGTGGGAGCGAAATTGGGCATGACGCTACATCCTTTCGATAATCGTGGCCGTGGCCATGCCGTGTCCGATGCACATGGTTTGCAGGCCGTAGCGTGCGCCGCGTCGCTGCAACTCATGGACCAGCGTGGTCATCAAGCGCGCGCCGCTGGCTCCCAGGGGATGGCCCAGGGCGATGGCGCCGCCGTTCACGTTGACGCGTGCCATGTCGGGATCATACTCGCGCGCCCAGGCCAGCGGCACGCTGGCGAAGGCTTCGTTGATCTCCACCAGGTCGATATCCTTCAAACTCAAACCAGCTTTCTTCAGCGCTTTGGCGGTGGCGGGAATGGGGCCAGTGAGCATCATGACGGGATCGACGCCCGCCGTGGCCATGGACACGATGCGCGCCAGCGGCTTGAGGCCGAGTTCGCGGGCCTTCTCCTCGGACATCAGCAGCACGGCGGCGGCTCCATCGCTGATCTGGCTGGAGTTGCCGGCGGTGACGATGCCCTCGAGCCGGAAGGCGGGTTTCAGGTTACCCAGTTGCTCCATTGAGGTGCTGGCGCGGATACCCTGGTCGGTGGTCATGGTCTCGCGGCTGCCATCAGCCAGCGTCACCTCTACCGGCATGATCTCCTGCTTGAAGCGGCCCTCGGCGGTAGCGGCCGCGGCGCGCCGGTGGCTCTCCAGCGAGAACGCGTCGGCCTCCTCGCGCGTGATGTGCCATTTCTCGGCGATCATCTCGGCCGATAGCCCTTGTGGAACCAGCGGGTAGCGCGCCATGAGTTTCTCGCTGAAGCTCGCTCCGGCGCGGTCGGAACCCATGGGTACGCGGCTCATGCTCTCAACGCCCGCGCCGATGGACACATCAACGGTCCCCGATATGATCTCCTGGGCCGCGAAATGCACAGCCTGCTCGCTGGAGCCGCACATGCGGTTGATGCTCACCGAGCAGACCTCCACCGGGAAGCCGGCGATGAGGGCCGCCACGCGCCCGATATTTAATCCCTGCTCCCCGATCTGTGCTACGCAGCCCATCACAATATCCTCGACCAGCGCGGGCTCGATCCCGGCTCGCCGCACCACCTCCGCCAGCGCCAGCGCGGCCAGTTCATCGGGGCGGATACCGCTCAGCTTGCCTTTCTCCGGTTTGCCAATGCCAACGGGCGTGCGCACCGCTGCGACGATCACTGCTTCCTGATGTTTCATGCTTAGCTCTGCTCCTTTGCGTCTCTCATGCCTGCATCCTTACTAGTGATTGTACGCGATGGGTGGGTTTTTTGCCAGTGTAGCTGGCTAACACATAAAAGCATTGTGCCCTAAAAATTTAACGAAATTTTTATATATGTCTTATTGACTCTCCTTTTTATTATTCGTACTATACGTTTTGTCATATATTTTTGTTAGACTTTATGCATGCCCTGGCCTGATGAATACATCCAGGGCTGAAACACCAAATTATATGTTGGAACATGATCTCAATCATCAATTAAAAATGTCGATATAGTACGTAGGTATAGTAGCCTTGCGTATAAGTGCGGTTTCTGCTAGAGTTCATCCAAGATGTAAATTACATGAAGGTACTAATTACTCTACTTAGGAAACACAAGCCTGCTATTTGTATGAGGATGGACAAATAGAAGATCAGGCAGTAGACCCATGCTACACAGAGGCATAGTGGTCGGTATTTCTGACGTACTTCATCAACATTGCATAGACGGACCAGTCGTCATGCAAGCTAATGGAAGAGAGGTAAATTGTGTTCGTGCGTTCTACCAGGAACATGGGTAAATTTCTAAGCATCTTTGGACTTATCGTCCTGGTGTTGGCAGCCTTGAGCGCCTGCTCTCAGGGCGGTAGCCCCAGCGGCACCCAGGGCACTCAGGGGCCGATCAAGATCGGCCTATCGGTCTCGCTTTCAGGAGACTTTTCATCCGATGGAAAGTACCTTGAACAGGGATACCAGCTCTGGGCTGCCACTATTAACAAGAATGGGGGTCTGTTGGGTCGCCAGGTACAACTGGATATTCTCAATGATAACAGCGATCTCAAACAGGCGACCACTGATTATCAGAAGCTGATTAACGTCGATCACGTTGATCTGGTTGTGGGACCCTTTGGCTTTGAGGCGTTGCCGGCGGCCAGAGTTGCTGCTCGCAATGGGTATGCCTTCATCGAAGGCGCGGGCTCGACTCCTGACATGTTTCAGCAAGGTCTGAACAATATTTTCTCCGTTTCCCTTTCGACCCAGAACACTTTAGCGAGCTTCGCGCTCTATGTCCTGTCGCTGCCTCCCCTTGAGCGTCCCAAAACCGTGGCCTATGTGACCGCCGACGATACCTTTGCGCGGCCACCGGTGGATGTTGCCAAGAAGCTGTTGGACGCTGGCGGCGTTACTTCTCTTATGTACAAGACGTATCCAGACGAGACGACTGATTTCACCCCCGTTGCCAAGCAGATAGCCCAATCGGGGGCGGATGTGGTGATCATGGGCAATCTAGGCCTTCCGGATTGCGCCGCTTTTATCCAGACCTTTAAGCAGCAGCACTACAATCCCAAGGCGTTGATCTCCGCCGCTGGTCCTGATCAGGGGGGAGACTTCATCAAAGCTGTCGGTTTGTCGTCTACTGAAGGCATATTCGTACCCAATGGCGGCTGGTTTCCGGCCATCAAGACCTATCAAAACGATCAGTTTGTGCATGATTATGTTGCCAAATATGGTGGCACTCCTGATGCCATTAGCTCGGATACAGTTCAGGCCTACGCCACTGGTCAGGTTCTGGAGCAGGCCGTGAATAAAATTCACAGCATTAATAATGCCGCGCTTATGCAGGAACTGCGTAAGGATACCTTTAACTCTCTGCAAGGGCCGGTGCATTTCCAGGCCGATGGTCAAAACGATGCCGCGGTGGCCTTTCTGTTCCAGTGGCAGAAGGGACAGTTGATCCCGGTATACCCGACCAACCAGGCCGCGGCTAATCCATTGTTCCCCAAGCCAGCCTGGCCGTAAGGTGCTAGCTTGACTATCCATCTGGGGGAGCGTATGTTCCTCAGATGGATAGTCAAGATGGACTGTGTCGCAATCCCAGGAAGGATATCTCGTGACGCTCATCATTGATGCGATTATCTCAGGAATATTGACAGGTAGTGTCTATGCGCTCATGGCATCGGGGCTTTCCCTGATCTTCGGCGTGATGAATATTATTAATATTGCGCAAGGTATTCTGGTGGTTCTGGGCGCCTACTTGAGCTATGTAGTTTCCCAAACGTTACACCTGGATCTCTTTGTCGGCCTACTTGTGACGCTACCTGCGATGTTTTTTCTGGGCGTTGGGATCGAATGGGCCTTCGTGCGCCGTATTAAACGGGACCGTGTCTCCCTCTCGGTCCTGGTAACGTTCGCACTGGCTTTGCTCATTGAAGGGATACTCTCGCTCATCTTCTCCACGAATTATGTTCAGCTCCATGCCTGGTACGCCGATGCTTCGTTTCAGATCGGCCCCTTCTATTTTCCATACATCTATATTTTTAGCTTCATGCTGAGCGTGTTCCTGTTAGCGGCTCTCTATCTGCTGGTATATCGCACAAAGTTTGGCTATGGCCTGCGTGCATCCATGCAGAACCGTACCGCCGCGCTGCTGCTGGGTATCGATGTAGGGAAAATTTCGGCCATCACCTTTGGCATTGGCGTTGCGCTCGCGGGGGCCGGCGGTATGGTCTTTGGGGCGACCAACGCCTTCAATCCGGCTAGCTCTTATGACCTGATCTCGCGCCTGCTGGTGATAATCGTGCTTGGTGGCATGGGGAGTCTGCGCGGCGCACTGATTGGCTCCCTGGTGATGCTCATCATTGGCGATGTGACCGCTGTTGTCTGGTCTCCTGTCTGGTCGAGCACGGTCTTCTTCGCGTTGCTCGTGGTACTCCTCCTGTTCCGCCCCCAGGGGCTGTTTGGACGTGTTGAAGGAAGAAAGCAATGAGAAGAATCGCCTTACTTGTTCTGGGCGCTTGCCTGGCCCTGCTGCTTGCGTTCCCGGTGCTGTTTTCCAATCCAGCCGTCACTACTATCGGGGTCTTCACCTTGATCTTCGCGGGCGCAGCCACGAGCTGGAATATTTTTTCGGGCTACACAGGCTATATTTCCCTGGGTCATGCTGCGTTTTATGGCGTGGGCGCGTATACTATCACGTTACTCTGCAAAATCTGGCAGATCCCAGGTGGCTATGTGCCGTTCTTGTTGATCCCGCTGGCAGGCCTCCTGGCCGCACTGCTTGCCATCCCGCTCGGATGGATCGCTCTGCGTATCCGGCTGTACTCCTTCGTAATCATGACCATCGCCTTTCTCTTCATTATGCAGTTGTTGGCCTACAATATACCGGGTATCACCAATGGTAGTAATGGCATATATCTTCCTGCCCCTCCCTGGAGCAGTGACCTCTACAATATGCCTTTTTACTATGTCGCACTTGTGGTCTTTTTGCTGGTGCTGGGTGTCTCGTGGTGGATACGTCACTCCAAATATGGCCTCAGCCTGCTGGCGATCCGTGACGATGAGGACCGCGCCCAGAGCCTGGGCGTGAATACCAGACGCCATAAGTTGACCGCCTTTGTGATCTCAGCCATCTTTACCGGTATGGCCGGAGCAATGATGGCCTACTTCGTCGGTATTGTCTCTCCGCCTTCGGCATTCGATCCTTCCTTCGATGTCACGGTCGCCCTGATGACCTTTATGGGAGGAAGTGGCACCCTGCTTGGGCCGGTTTTGGGTGCCTTCCTCCTGGTGCCTCTCCAACAATACCTGACCTTACAATACGGCGAAATCGGTCTGGACCTGGTGTTGTATGGAGCACTCCTCCTGCTGGTGATCCTGTTGCTGCCTGAAGGCATCGTTCCAACATTGCGCCGCAGGTGGTCCGCTAGACGCGCCTCTCACCATATCGTGCCTGCTCCCGCCAATCAAGAGCGGACCTGGCTTGTAGAGGGAAAGGAGAAAGGCGTTAATGTATAAATATGCTGGAAGTTCTCACTGTTCCAGGCCAGTAAGCAGAAATGGGAACGCAATGGATAGGCCGTTGCGCATTGTGTCTAGAGATCATAGAAGGGATAAGAACGAGGATGGATAAACTCTTTCGCAATATGCCCATATTCCGTCGCCTCGTGATAGCGTTTATCATTGCGACGGCCATCCCCGGCATTGTTATTGTGCTGCTGGGTACTTTCTATTTCAACTCACTGAATGTGCGTGACCAGGCAGTGAGAACCAGTTTCGATGCGCAGAACACTGCGGCGCAGCAGCAGATAAACCTGCAGCGTATGAATGCGCTGCTCCAGACTCGCCATACCCAGATCTTCGCCAACCTCTTTGCTAGCCAGGGAAGGAATAAGCCAGACCCTTCTCTGAATGCTTCAGGTGCATTAATAGAGTTTGATATTACGGCCCGCAGCCAGGACTTTGCGCAGACGCTTGACCAGTATCAGAGCAATTACACGCTAGCCACCTCTTCCAGTATGAGCACTATTCGTAATATCCTGGTGAGCGATAATCCGGGGACCACGCTGATAAGTGACCAGCAGTCCGCGCTTACCGATGTCACGCAAACGCTCTGGCCGCACTACCAGGCTTTACAGCAGGAAGAGATATACAGGCTGTCGACTCTGCAGCAGCAAGAGGCA
>JBDTHH010000093.1:0-13799 GCA_039937055.1 Ktedonobacteraceae bacterium
GGGTATTTGCAGCGCGGGCGGGGCTACGGGGCCTCGCAGCGTAAAGGGTGTATCGGCGTTCAGGTTACCATTGTACTTGTATATCTTCGGGAAGCCAGCCAGGTGAAGAGCACTGGTGTCGATGGACAGTTGCAGCGTAGGCACATAACCACCCTGCTTCTGTACCAGGAGCGTGTACGGGTTGGGATCGCCCTTCTTTACCTCGTGCGGAACATACCACGAAACGCTGAAGGTGGAAGTGCAGTTCTTGGGCGTCTCCGTCATGCCACCCCACATGGAACGGCCGGGCAGGTCGCTATGGAGCTGGGTGGGCGCGCCAAGGCTATCGATGGGCCACGGTACACCCTTGTACCGATCACCCAACGAATAGTTCCCACTGGGGCAATAACGGGTACTACCGGGCGGGTTGCTATTGTACTGGCCACACCCCACTGTTCCCGTCCCGCCGTTCGCCGGATTTGCTGTGTTGCCTGGTTTCTTCGTGGAACTGGGCTGGCAGAGCGCATGGCCAGTATCAAAACCATCGCCACTCAGGAAGCGCGCGCCGGGGGGTCCATAGACACGGATATAGTCCGCGTAGGTATCGAAGCCATAGACCGGCCCCGTTTGCTGGTAATTGAGGGTGATGGTCAGATCATGTGTTGCTCCACCCTGGGCGTCCAGCGTGACGTTGTCGTGCAGGGTGGTATGCACATACTGGCTGGCCTTGCTGATACTGATATTGGCCTGCACCACCATGAAGCCATCCTGCTGCGCGTAGGTACTGGTCGCGCCGCTCAGGCCATGCTTCACCAGCCAATCCTCGGCAACGGGATTCGCGAAGTAGATCTCCAGGTCGCGTGACTGAATATCCTTGACCGCTCCCTTTGCCAGGCTGATAAGCTGCTTCACCGAAAGGTGACGCACACGCTCTAGCAGCAATTTGCCAACCAGGAAGGTGAACGCCTTACGCACATCTTTCTTAGTACTGTGCGTATGCTGTGTCTGGATAGCAATAGCGGTGGCATTCTGCTGATAGTAGTGAAGCTTGTCCTCCAGGTTCTTCGACGTGATCGTATCGTTGTATTCGGCCACGCGGATCGGCCCGGTGGTATTCAGGATATGGCTGATAAAGGTAGGCGTGAAGGCAATATCGCCATCAACTGGTCCGCCGCCCTCGTCCTGGAAGATCTGCATAGCCGTCTGCGCATTGGTGGGGAAGTCCGCGGACAGGTTGGAGTCGCGCAGGCCCCAGTTGCCAAAGTTCATCCAGCTTTTGTAGAGGGCCGGAGTTGGTCGTCCATACCCATACAGATTCCCGGCGTAATCAAGCTCGACAACGTCATGCAGACCAAAGGGCGCCATGCGGCCATTGGACAATTGTAGGACACCATACTGGCCGGTAAAGCCACCACCGGGCCGTATTTCACCTCTGTCCATGGTCTGCACGAGGAAACGGCGCTGCTGCCCGACACCCAGCAGCCAGGAGACAAGACCAGTCATGCCCTGCACCTGCTCAATCACGCTCTGCGCCGTGGGCAAGAGCGTCATCACGGAGGCAAGTTCCCCCCTCTGCTTAGCGCTGACCGGCAGATCCTTCAGGGAGACACGGCTCATCTGGAAACGGATATCACTGATATAGTAAAGGGCATGGACCATTGAGCCTTCAACGGCGGCAATGTCGGCGGGCGTGATCAGAGGCTTATCGGTATTCCCAGTAGCCAGCGGCGACCCATGCACCAGGGTGGTTCCCAGCAGCGCGATGCCAATCATTTCATCGCCCATGCGCGAGACATCCATTCCAACCTGCACCAGGCTCCGCGCCATGTCTAGCTTGCTGCTGTACTCCGGGGCGAACTGCTGGATTGCGCCCGCGATATCAGGCCGATTGACCAGTTGCTCCAGTTGCGTAAAGTCGTCCTGGGCCAGGCGGAACTCAGTCTGCGATTGCTGCAACTTGGGTGCATCCAGCGCCGCCAGCGGGTCACTTTTGGAGATGGAGAGCAGCGACTTCACTTTGAGCAGGTGGTTGACCCCATCCGTTGCCAGCCCACGCACATTGGTATAGGCATTGTACGTGGCAAGCCCGGCTCCTAAGGGCATGAGCAGCCCGATCAGGAGTGCGGCCAGCACGGCCAGACCCATAATAGCACTCACACGCCGGCGCCGAGAGCGGTCTTCCTCACGGTCTTTGCGCTTGCGCACGACGCGGTGCAGTTGCGCCGTCTTCTTATCGACTATCTTGTAGCGACCACTATTGTAGAGTGGCAGAACCGCCGTCGACCACGTGGCGGCATCGACTACTTCGGCGCCCATATCGGGAAGAATGGCGATGCGGGCCTCATCATTGGCGATCTCAGAACCTACCGGCGACATTTCATCAACGACTACCGGCAACCTCTCATCGCTATCGGCATAGAACTCCTGCGCTGTCTCTTCGTCATCAATGTCCGAATAGAACTCCTGCGCTGTCTCCTCTAGCGGAGGCGCGCTGGCCTCAGCTACAGCCTCTCCAGGTTGTGCAGGTATGCCCTCCTCGCTGGAAGCCGCCGGCTTCTCAACGGAGGTTACACCGGGTTGAGCCAGTACTGGTTCCTCCCCTGTTCCTGGCTCCGTGGGAACCTCTTCCTCCTCGCCAGGTAGGGTAGCTTCCTCGCTTTCGGGAACGGACAACGCATCTTCCGGGGCAAGCTCTCCTTCCGCGACCGCTGCTGGCGACTCATCCGTGGTTAGCTCAGCGCCCTCGGTCCAGGCCGGGGTCTCTTCTACGGCTGTCTCGCGCTCTTCACTCTGCGAGAAATCGGGAACCGGCGTTTCTGGCACCGCCTCATTGGCAGGCAGCGAAGAGCGCTCACGTGTAATCGCTTCACGCTTCCCCGTATCCTCGTCCTCGTCGTCATGAGAAGAAAGCTGTGCCGGGCCTTCTGTAGTAGAAGCGTCCAGCAACGTCTCTTCCTCCGTTGCCGGCAACGCTTCCTCCGCCGCAGGCGTCAGAGGTGTATGATCGACAACTTCCACTCCGGGAAGCAGGGCCCGAAACCCCCAGGGAGTCCCATCCTCATGGAGCATAAAACACTTTTCAAGAAGATTCCACAGCGTCTCCGACGAGATATGATGCCGGAGCGCTATCTCATCAAGAGAGGCATCTGTTGTCAGGTAATCTTTAATAGCAGATTTACGTTGATTATAGCGTTCGTTCTCTCCCGCACCCAGTGAACTGGTATCGCCTTCTTTCCAGGAAGCGATATCACAGTTTTTTCTCGCCACCGCCGGAGAATTATCCACTCGCACCCCAGGCAAGGTTCACCTCCGTCTCTTGCATATAGATGATAAGCTTGATGCCCACACTCATTAAAAATCAGTAGCCAGGCGTCACCGCTAACGGCTATACCTGCTTATATTTAATATGTTAAGTGAACAAATCACGCGTTCCAGTTTTCTCCCATACAGTCAAAACCTCTGGAAGAATAGCTACCGTCCTCTCTATAATAAACGACGCGTGAAATGCCCAAAGTGTTGCGGTCCCTAATACATATATCGAAATATCATGATGGAAGTGCCCACGAGTAGTATTTTTGGGCCGTCATAGTAGTAATTATAGCGGACAAAAAGGCCGGGCGCCACTATGCTATGTGAGTGGCAATAATGATCCATCGCCCGGCCTCAGGTTTACGGCAGGCGCTGTTCCAGGGCGCCCATTTGCTCTTTCAGCTTGCGATTCTCTTCGCGCACCTGGTCAAGATCCGCGCGCAATTGCCGGAACTGCTCATCGCTCTTGCCGTCGGAGCGCAGGCCGTGGATGGCTTCGCGCATAGTGCGCTGAGCGCGCGAATCGAGTTCACGGCCGGCGGTCAGTTCCAGGGCCGCGATGGCACGCTTCTCGCCCAGCGCTAGCAATGCCGTGGCCGCGGTGGCACGCACAGGCACCCAGGGATCATGTTCCAGGGCTTGAGACAGGGCAGTCACGGCCCTCTGCCGCGCATCCTCGCTATAGAGATGGCGCTGGTGGCCCAGCGCTACCATGCCACCCGCCGCGGCCAGGCGCAGCAAGGGGGGACGCGGCGGGCCGCTGAGGTAGCCGGCGATGATATCGATGACGCGCTCATCGCCCGTGGCCGCCAGGCCGCTGAAGACGCCGCGCTGCACAAAAGCATTCCAGGAAGCAGGCTCGATCAGTTTCACCAGTTGCTCGACGGCGCCCGTGGTCCGTGTTTTGCCCAGGGCCTCCGCCGCCGCCGATTCCACAACGTAACTGACATCGCCCTGCTCCACCAGGGCACCGAGGGTCTGGGCCGAGCGTTGCGCAAGCTCCGCCTGTTGCGGGACCTGGAAACGTCCCATGGCTCTGGCAATGGCGGCGCGCACACGCGAGAACTGCGCCGGGTCAAGCTCGCGCAGCCCACGCAGGAGCGCATCCTGGGCCTGCTCGCTCCCAATCTTGCCCAGGGCCTCGGCCACCGCCGCGCGCACGCCCCAGAAGTCATCGCTAAACAGAGCTGTGATCAGCGCCTGTATGCTCTCCGCGTCTCCGGCCTCTCCCAGAGCCTCCGCGGCCTCGATACGCCCCAGCACATCGGGGTCATGCGCAAGCTGGTAGCGCATCAAGGCGTTCGAGCGCTTGAAGGTGAGCGTTTTCAGCAGCCAGCCGTCGGGATCGAAGCGCACCATCACCGGCTCGCGCTCCAGCGGGAGATAGAAGGTCTGCTCTACCTGGCCATCCTCACCGGCGATCACACGCAGCGGCACGGTTTTGTGCGCGGGCTGGCCATCAGCAGCCTGTGTCGGCTCAGCAGAGGCGGGAATGGTGAAGGCCAGGTCGACCGGCGTCACAAAGCAAGGGGTCAGGTCATCAACATGCTGGGTCTGCTTGATCTTGACCTTCGCCATATGATGCTCGCTATCCCAATCGTAGCTGACTTCGAAGGCGGGATAGCCGCCCTGGTAGAGCCACTGGCGAAAGAACTGCGCCAGGCTGCGGCCGGTCACATCTTCGAGGGTACGCTCCAGGTCAGCCGTGATCACCTCACGCCCGCGATTGCGCTCAATGTAGGCGTGTAGCCCGCGCCTGAAGGCCGCCTCGCCGAGCTGATGGCGCAACATATGCAGCACCCAGCCGCCCTTGCAGTACAGGTGGCTATCAAACAGCTCAAAACCATCATCGCGATAGACATTGTAGACGACGGGGCGGCGATATTCGCGATCCTCGTGCAGGTAGGCGCGCTTGAGATCGAGCATCGAGTGCTTGAAATAGTCGTTGCCAAGATCATGCTCGCTCCACAGTTCCTCCATATAGGTAGCAAAGCCTTCGTTCAGCCAGCCGTTGGCCCAGTCGCGGCAGGTCAGCAGGTCGCCGAACCACTGGTGCGCCAGTTCATGCGCAACGACCGAGACCATATCGATATCGAGGGAGGCGCGCTCATCCAGCAGCAGCATAAAGCTGTGGCTGGTGGCCGTGGTATGCTCCATGGCGCCGGTGTAGACCTCGATGACCGTCTGGTCATATGTATCGTAGGGATACTCAACAGCCAGGTATTCCGAAAAGAAACGCATCATCTCCGGCGTCTTGCCAAAGAGGAATGGGGCGTCGTCCTGGCGATCAGGGCGCACATAATAGGTGACCGGCTTCCCGTTGTAGCGGTCCTTGATCACCGCGAAGTCTCCCACCACGAGCGACATCAAGTAGGCGGGGTGCGGGACATCGTGGCGCCAGTGATGCGTTTTAGTGGCGCCGTTACCGGTCACGCTCAGCAAGTTGCCGTTGGAGATGGTGATGAACTGGGCGGGGACCGTCGCGATGATTTCGCTGGTGGCGCGGTCATTGGGCACCCAGTGGCAGGGAAACCAGTAGCTATGATAGTTGGTCTGCCCGAACGTCCAGGCCTGCAGCGGGCGCGCCGGGTCCTCGGGCGCGGGCTTGACGAAAGTCAGGCCGATGCGCGGCTTCGCATGGTAGCGCACTGCGACCGTGAAAACTTCGCCATAGCGATACGCGCGGTCCAGCGTCACCACGAGCCTTCCAGGCTCAACACTGTATGCCAGCTCCTGACCATGCTCCAGCGTCACACGCTCGATATGCAGTTCGACGGCATCGAACCAGACCGTCTGCACCTCGTCATAGAGCGCGGAAAAGGTGGTATACGCGGTCCCGCTGATCGTCTCCTGGTCGAAATCAAGCGCGATATCGAGCTTCACATGCTGAATATCCGCCGGCCTATCTGGCGCGTACTGCACGCGATCACCCGGCAACTCAAATGCTCGCGCTCTGGGTGGAGGAGCCGCATCGCTCTGTCTATAAAAGTTGTAGCTAGCTGCCAGGGTCTGTGCGTACCCATGATCACAACCTTTCACAATAAACCTCCTCGTTTATAGTGGGCTGACAAACCACATATGAATAGGTTTCATAGTTAGATTTCTCCATCCCTCCTGCCACTTAGACTGCTACTATACCATATCCCAGACGTGATTTGCATTAGACCCTGAGAGAAAATTTTTTCGTATCTTAATTCTATCTTAATGTTTTTTTCCTGTCGCATACTTGACAGTCTAGCATAAATACAGATAAAATCCACTTATATGACGAGATTTAAAATATATTAGCAAACAGTATATGTTTCATAATTATATAAACTTTTTAATATAATTCATTTAAGAAGGCGAGGCAGGCTTATTATAATCTTTAACACACGGGAGGGAAGAGTAGAATAGGGAATACTGCTTCCCTTGTGCTACAGGCGGTAAAGGTATTGGGAGTAGTATCGATGGGGAAGACATATTATCTTGACCTGGCTACGCTGATGAGCGTGCTGGATGATGGGTTGTATACCCTCTCCACCTCGTTAGTGGTTTCAGGAACACAGGGAGGGGGGTATATCACGCTCTCGAATGGCCACATTACAGAGTGCGCGGTCAAACTGGCGGATGGCAGGCATATCGAAGGAGAGCAGGCGTTTCGTTTGCTCCAGTCACAAAGCCAATGGCAGGTTCAGATTGTGTCGGTGCCGATTATACCACCTATGCCACCAGCCCCTCCTCCTATGCCCCCTGCCTACCGAGATATGCCGCCATCGTATGGTACCGGCTTCTCACCTTCCCAGCCGGGAATTCCCCGGCAGAAAAGGATACTCGATCCAGCCTTACTGGAGAGCTTCACCATGAAGCAACGGCTTGTGCTTCGCACAGTATTGACGATGGTCAATGGACAGCGGGACGCTGAGCAGATCAAAGAGCAAATCAATCTACCGGCCCGCACAGTTGAGGAGGCACTCGAAGCCCTGCGCGTTCTTGGCATCATTGAATAATATTTTTCAGAAAGGCATCACAAACTTATGAAGCGTTTGCTGAACTGGTGGTTCCGGTTTTCACTTCCCCGCCGGGAACCTGATACCACGCCCGCTGAACGAGAACGCACACGTTACGCGCGCTTAACGAGTGGTTTTTCACTATTGGTACTGATCACAAGTATCTTGTTGTTGCCGCTCAGTCTCATCAGAGTAACCAGCCCAGCACCCCCGATCCTGGCCTTTGTGAGCGTGGGTGTTGTCCTTATCTCACTGGGATGTGGCAAAGCTGGACTGAACATCGTTGCCGCCTCACTCATCGTTCTGAATACGGTTACCCAGGTTGCCGGGACCATGCTCACCAATAAGATTGATCCCTCATTGCTCACCGTTTTTGATATCCTGGTGATCCCGGTCATCCTGTCAGGTGCATTGATGCCAGCGAGAGCCGCGCTGGTAACCGGCGTAGTCAATAGCGCTATTATCGTGCTGACCAGCCTATTTCAGCAACACACGGCCTACTATGATCAGATGGCGCACACCGGTGCGTATGCGGTCACGTTCATCGCGCTTCCAGTGACTATTCAGCTTGTTGTGGCCATAATTACGTATGTCATCATGCGCAACTTGCAAACGGCCCTGCGGCGCGCGAATCGGGCTGAGGAGATCGCCGCACTTCAAAAAGAGTTAGTACAGCATGAACGGGCGCGCGCCAAAGATCAGCAATCGTTAGCCGATGGTATTGCCGTCATCGCGCAAGTCCACACGGCCGTTGCCAATGGTAACCTTGACGCGCGTGTGCCGCTACAAGCGGAGCATGTGCTCTGGCAAATAGCCGTCCCTCTCAATAATCTGTTAAACCGCTTGCAGCAGTGGAAATGGAACACCGACCAGTTTGAACGCACGCGGCTCGCTATCAATTATGCTGTGAAGGAACTGCAACGCGCACGCATGCAACATACTCCGGTTCTATTTCAACAACAGACGGGGACGCCTATCGATCCTCTGCTAGCGGAAATGAATTATTTAGCTGAGGATAGCAGGCCGACGCATTCTTCGCAATTGTAATCCGGGCCACGGGGTCCATCTGTCAGTGACAATTGTTGCCTGATGGACAATCAGTGGATACAAGAACTTTGCTGTTACAACCATCCCTTTTGTTCCGCCAGGCGCGCTGCCTCCATCCGGTTGTGTGCCCCCAATTTTTGCATGGCTGCGGACAGATGATTGCGCACTGTTCCCTCAGATAAAGAAAGACGTGCGGCGATCTCCACATGGCTGATCCCAGGAAGAGCGGCGGCGAGCACTTCTCGTTCCCGATTGGTGAGCGGGTTGTTGCCCTCGGAGAGGGCCAACAAGGCCAGTTCGGGATCAACCACTCGCTCGCCTGCCATCACACGCCGAACCGCAATGGCTAATTCGGAGGCTGGCGTCTCTTTGAGCAGAAAGCCCACCGCTCCACTCTCCATCGCCCGGCGCAAATAGCCGCTGCGTCCAAAGGTGGTCAGGATCACACTCCGGCATCCGGGCAGGGCCTTGTGCAAGGCCCGCGCCGCGGCGAGTCCATCGCCACCTGGCATTTCAATATCCAGAAGCGCGACATCCGGCTGAGTTGCCAACGCCGTTTTCACAACTTCATCGCCTCGTGCCACTTCGGCGACGACTTCGATATCCTTTTCTCGGCCGAGCAGTGCCGAGAGCGCTCCACGCACCATCGCCTGGTCTTCCGCCACCAACACTCGGATCATGATCCTTCCTCCGGAAAAACTGGTGCTTCTCCCTGGCGCTTTCGGGGCAGTTCCACGGATAAGCGGAAGTATTCTTTGCCCTGGAGCAAAAGTGGGCCGGCCTCCAGATATCCCCCCAGCGGAGACACCCGCTCCTGGAGTCCCGCAAGCCCCAAACCCCTCCGAGACGGTTTTTCTTCCGGCCTCCGCTCGCCTCCATCGTTGAGCACCTCAGCCCCGACAGTCCCGTTCCTGTGGGTCAGGTGAATGCGACAACGCCGCGCGCGACTGTGGCGGATCACGTTGGTCACCCCTTCGCGCACCGTCCAGGCGAGTGCAGCATCGAAAGCCGGTGGGAGGGCCTCTTTGAGAGGATTAATCTGAACGGTAATCCCCGCCGCTTCCAGGAGTTGCCGGGCTCCCTCCAGTTCGCTTGAGAGGGTCGGCTGCCGATACCCGGCCACTGCCTCGCGCACCTCGCGCAGCGTCTTTCGCGACACGCGTTCGATCTCGGCGAGTTCCTGGGCGCAGTGTTCGGGTTCTTCCGTGATCAAGCACCTGGCGAGTTCGCTTTTGAGGGTAATCATGGAGAGGGTTTGCCCCAACAGGTCATGCAAATCGCGTGAGAGGCGCTCGCGCTCCTCGATTACCGCCAGGCGGGCCAGTTCTCGACGAGCGGTCTGCAGTTCCCCAATGGCTTTGCCCATGCGAGCGACACCGATCATGTCCAGTCCCAGTCCTCGCACCAGCAGCAAGAACGCGATGAGCCACCACAGATCCACACCAGCCAGCCCCCCATGGACCTTCAGGGTCAGAAACAGGGGCAGAAGCGTCAAGAGCACGATGGCCGCAAAGGCGCTACGCAGAGGCAAAAGCATTCCAGCGATGGCGCTCACCCCGATGAAGAGCCAGAACCAGGCGGGACCATACACCAGACTGAAGATCAGGACCAGTACCCCTAGCACGCTCAAGAGCAGGAATGCGAGCCGAGGGTGTACACGTACCCGCGTCTGCTGGCTAGCTGGATGCGGCCACATTAGCCAGGTGTAGCCAGCCGCAAACCCGAGAAGGGCCAGACCCCGCAGGGCCACCTGCCATGGAGAGATCGGGCGCGTCACCACCTGGGCGAGAGGGAAGAGGAGGCAGACGAGCCAGGCATGTTGGTACAGTCGCCAGAGTTGGAATGTCACCCCGCTGGAAGCAATTCCCTCCGCCGAGCGCCCAGTGCCCTCTAAGAGGACTCTTTTCACCACGTGCCCAGGTGTGTGCTGATGGTTGATCCACATACCATTGCTCCTGTGTGTCTGCTCCAACGAGCATGATTCTCATGCCCCCATTCTACCACCGCCTCGTTCCTCCCTCTCCGTTTCCGTCTTCAGGAGACATAGCTGACCAGCGCCCACAGAGTCGTCCCAAAGATCAACACGTCCAGGGCGGCACGAACCGTTTGCAGACGCTCAAAGCGGTTGAAAAGCATGGCAAGTTGGTGTTCATCATGGGCGACCTGCCGTTGACGAGGAAGCGTTGGCAAGGCCCAGATGAGTGTGATGAGCAGATGTACCACCCACAAGATTGTGGCCACATAGATCGGCAGCGCATGGGGAAGTGCCACCTGTTGGAAAAAGGCCGTCACTGCCGTGGCAAGAGCAAGCAGCAGGGTGCCAATGCCAAGAGGAGGATACCAGATCCTGGCCGTTCCCAGGTCGGTTGCTTGACTGTACACTGAATAGGCAATGACTCCAATCCGGTGTCGCGCTGGCAGTTGGCGAATGGAGACATCCAGACTGGCTCCAGCAGCAATACCAGAAAGGGCCGTTGTTGCCACGACGAGGATCACGAGAGCGTCCACCATTCCAAGAAACTCCTTTCTAGTCGACATTCGATGGTACAAGTCCATACCCCACTTACCGAGACACGACCAATGCCCAGAGCAGAACGAAAAATGCCAGCATCTGAAACGTGGCTCGAACCGCATGCCAGCGTGCAAAGCGGTCCAGTTTCGCCGAAAGGAGCGCTTCGTCATCCGACGCCTCTTTGAGACTAAGCATCACTGGCGCCGCTCTGGTCGTAGCGAAAGTATGCAGGAGCGAGAGTACTAAGGCCAGGGAAAGGAGCACCAACACCTCCATTGAGGAGTGCTCCACATAGGCCAGCACCGTAGTAAGCACAGTAAGCAGGACTGCGCCTATCCCCAGAAGCGGGTAGACGAAGAGCCCATTCCCCAGATCATTGCCACGTGCAAAGGCAGCATACGCTACGGCGCCAATCCGCCGACGCGCAGGTAATTTCACCAGCGCAGTATCCACATTGAGGCCCGAAAGCAGCCCATTGACCGCTGCGGCGAAAGTAATCAAGGATGTGACCAGGTTCATCGTTTTTTTCTCTCCTCCGAACGCCTTCGTTTCTTGAAGCATTTACTCCTACCCCAGAAGTGTAGCCGCAACGGGAAAGGATGAGAAGTGTATTTCCTCCAGATGTGACCATGACAAATCTCATGGGTGGGAAGAGTCCGCGGGAAAAGATGAGCACGAGTTCATGAGGTACGCCTTTCAAATGGCGGTAGAAAGAGACAGGAAGCGCTTCCTGGTGAGGGTGCCAGACAGGTGGGAGGAGAAGACATCGAGAAGCACAAACTCGCAAAGCCCCGCACGAAGAGGATCGACGCCAACCCTCTTCGTACAGGATCGAGAGAGCACTCAGATACGCGGCTTACGCGCGCGCACAAAGGCGCTGATAAAGCGTCCATCGACCTCGCTGCGTTCCTCTAGTGAGAGAGCTGCAACGGAAGCACTCGCTCCGCTTTGATCAACTTCCTCGGAGGAATAGCGCCTGGTCACCTCAATCTCAATCTCGGCGAAGCCAGCCTCATGTAAGAGCGAGCGGTAAGTCTCCTCTTCGAGCGCACCAGCCACGCACCCGGCCCAGGCTTCCATATCACGCCGCAGCGCTGATGGCAGTGTGCCCTGGACCACAATGTCTGAGACGGCAAAACGCCCTCCAGGCGTCAACACGCGATAGGCCTCGCGCAACACCTGGCCTTTGTCTGCCGAGAGATTGATCACACAGTTGGAGATCACCACATCCACGCTGTTCTCAGGCAGCGGGATCGCCTCAATGATGCCTTTCAAAAACTGCACATTTTCGATCCCTGCTTCCTGCCGATTGCGCTCTGCAAGCTCCAGCATAGGATCGGTCATATCCAGTCCATAGGCAAAGCCCGTTGGTCCAACCCGTTTGGCCGAGAGCAGCACATCAATGCCTCCGCCGCTGCCCAGGTCAAGCACTTTTTCGCCAGGCAACAGCTCGGCCAGGGCGGTTGGATTGCCACAACCAAGCGAGGCCAGGGCCGCCGCCACGGGGATCTCGCCCAATTCCATCTGGGTGTACAAATCAGACGTAATGGGGTTGCTCTGGCCTGCATCGGAAGTACAACAACTCGACTCACAACAGGAGGATGACGCTTGCGAAACGGTAGCTGGCTGTGTCTCTGCCGTCTCAGATGGTCCACAACAGCTTGGTCCACAACAAGATACCGTGCTTTCTGAAGGCGCTCCAAGCACTTGCAAGGCGGTTCGCGCATACCTGGCGCTCACTTCTTGTCGCAACTGTTCATCGCTCTGGGGAACGGTTTGCATTCTTTTGTCCCTTTTCATTCAGAACTACGAGAAGAGCACTGCGCTCCTCTCGATTGCCTTTGCTGGAAGAGACGGAGCCAGGCCAAAAAGGACGCACCTGCTGACTCGTTGCCGGATTCGCATCGTCACAACAGGCTGGCTGCTCACAGCACTCACAGCGCGGTTGATAGTCCAGAATGTGCCCCCGGCGGTCCAGTTCAAAATGACAGCAGGCCAGCAGCTCTTGTTTGAGTTTTTCCCTGGCTCGTTGGACGCGCGACTTTGCTCCGGAAAACGAGAGACCAAGACGCTCCCCAAGCTCTTTCTGGGTGAGTCCCTGATACTCGGTAAGAATGAGTGCCTGCCGATCTTGTTCGGGAAGCGCCAGGACCATCGCCTGAACGCAGGGGAGCAACTCGCTCACGATATCATCGTCGGGGAGTTCCTCTGGCAAATCAAGGGTCTCCATAGTCTCCAGTGAGGTCATAGTCTGGTGGCGACTGCGGTAGTAATCAATGATGAGATTGCGGGTGATCTGATAGATCCAACTTTCCAGGCGCCTGACATCCTTCAGACTACTCCCGTGCTGATGGATTTTGAGAAAGACATCTTGTAACAGATCCTCCGCGGTAGCTTCATCTGCCACACGGCGGCGAATAAACTGGTGCAGAGGCGCGTGAAACGCTTCCCACGCCTGCTCAGTGGTTGTGGCCATCGCTCTTTCCTCTCGTTTTCATCGTTCTGAAAGGTAGACGGAGATGCCGCCAAAAGGACGCACCGCAGCCTCCTGTGCCTGGTGATTGAGCAGCAGAGAAATGCCTGCCTCGCTCAGATAGAATGGGAGGCCACAGATGCTGTAGTTCGGGAAGGCATCTTCCACGACGACCGTGACCTCCCAGGTGGTATCCAGCTCTCTGGCGCGCAGTACAGCACTGATGCCGGCATCACTTCCCCCGAGAATGAGAAGCTTGCTCATGCCGGCTCCTCCTGGGCTGATCCTGCGGCATACAACTGTGCAAGCGAGGTGGCGGGATGCAGTCCCAGAAACTGGTTGATGCGCATCGCGATGAGATCGCGGATATGGCGAAACGCGGCCAGTCGCTCCTCTTCACTGCCCTCGACTCGGCTCGGATCAGGAAAGCCCCAATGGACCTGATGGCGCGCATTGGGGAAGTACGGGCAGGCTTCTGCGGCCTCAGAGC